>JACRDZ010000008.1 GCA_016212735.1 Candidatus Firestoneibacteriota bacterium
ACCAATAAGAAAATTTTCGATTAAAATTTTATTACCGGCATTTCCAAATATTTTATTTACCATTATTTTATTAACGGCTTCAAAAGCCTCATTATAATTTTCTGCTACAATAACACCTTTACCTTGAGCCAGTCCATCTGCTTTGATAACAACAGGGTATACAACATTTTTTAAAAAATCTATTGCATCTTTTGAATTACTGAATATCTTAAAATCTGCTGTTGGAATATTATTACGCGCCATAAATTCTTTTGCAAAAATTTTACTGGTTTCAAGTAAAGAGGCTTTTTTTAATGGACCGAATATCGCAAGACATGCTTCGGAAAAAATATCGCTTATACCCAATGAAAGGGGGACCTCGGGTCCAACAACGGTAATATCTATATGATGTGATATGGCAAATTTCTTTAATCCATTTATATCTGTAACTTCCAGAGGGATTAATTCTGCAAGCTCTCCTATACCTGGATTACCTGGTGCGCAATATATTTTATCTCTATTTTTATTTTGTGCTAATTTCCAGACAATGGTATGCTCACGTCCGCCACTGCCAATTACTAATATATTCATTTTATGATTTTATCTGCGAGTAACCTTTTGGAGTAAAGCTTTAGCTTCTGCATAATCAGGAACAAGTGCTAAAGCTGCTTTAAGTTCATCTTCTGCGTCCTGTCTTCTTCCATTGCGATAATAAGTCTCAGCTAATTGATAATGGACTTCAACATAATTAGGGTCTATTTCAATAGCTTTCTTATATTCTGAGATTGCATCATTTAACCACCCTGCTTTTTCATTTGATTTGCCAAGAGCTAGATGAGCTTCAGCATCAAAAGGATTGATTTCAATAACTTTTTTATATTCATTAATAGCTTCAGGATTCAACCCATTGGCAAAATAACTATCTCCTAATATAAAATGCGCATTAGGGTTGTTTGGAGTAAGTTTTACCATTTGCTTATAATAATAAATAGCACTATCATATTGCTTTAGATCAGAATAAACAAGCCCCATATTATAATATGCAACTGCATCATTCGGTTGAATTTTTATTGTTTTGCGATATTGTTCTATAGCTTCTTTATATTTTTTACTATTATAATAAAGCCATCCCAGATTATTATGAGCAATATAGAAACTATTATCAATTCTAATGGTTTTTTCCCATTCAGCAATAGCTTCTTCTTCAAGTCCTTTGTCATAATATGCCAATCCGAGACTATTAGTTGCTTGAGCATATTGAGGATCTATTAAAAGTGCTTTTTCAAACTCTGAAATAGCGTCATCCAGACTCCCTGCACCACCTTCATAGTATGTCATCCCAAGCTGGTAATGTGCGTCTGCATAATCAGGTTTAATAACAATAGCTTTTTTAAACTCTTCAGAAGCGTCTAGATAGTCATGTTTAGAATCGTGCATATAAGCAATACCTAAATAATAATGCCCTTCAGCACTATCTGGATATTTTTTTACAAATTCTTCAAGCAATGGAAGTGCTTCAACATATTTTTTTTCTTCGATGAGCTTTTTTGCTTCATTTAATTTTTCTTTTTTACTGCAGCCTGATGTAAAAATAAGACAGAAGATCGATAATAGAATAAAAAAAACAGATATTTTAGAATTTGCATTTTCAAATTTCATAACATTCCACCTCAGTTATTTTTTCAATTTCCCTAATTTATCTTTAGCATCCTTACTTAATTCACTTTCAGGATATTTAGTAATAAGTGCATTAAAAGCTTCTATAGCTTTATCCGGCTTGCCATCAATTTCATAAATTTCACCTATTCGGAAAAGCGCATCATCAGCATATTCATTTGCATTATATAGGATATCCATTTTTAAAAATTCAACTAAAGCATCTTTATTATTTTTGAGAGCATATAGAGCTTCTCCCAATCTGAACTGTGCTTCTCCAACAAATCTGCTTTGTGAAAATTCATCTAATAATTTTTTGTAATATACTGCTGCATTGGTGAAATCTTTAAGCTCATGATAAGCTATACCAGTATAAAGATATGCTTTGTCAAGATATTCCCCTTTTTTTGCAATCACTTTTATTAAATTATCCTGTGCTTCTTTCCATTTATTTTCTTTTATTAATGATACAGCAGCATTATATTGTGCTTCTTCCCATTCTGCACTGTCCGGGAAATTTTGAGCAAGATTTAAAAATTTTTCCCGCGCATTCTGCCAATCCTTTTGTTCCATATAAATATTACCCTGCGCAAGTAAAGCACGTGGTTTTAATTTGTTATACTGTGAGTTTACAATAGGTTCATAGGTATTAAGCGCGCTATTATAATTTTTTAAATAATAATAACATGTAGCAATTCTATGAAGTGCATTAAAATAAATCTCATCCTGTGACAATTTTTTATTATATTTTTCATATAAAGCTACAACATCTTCATATTTTTTATTTTCATCTTCTAATTCAATTAATTTATAAAATGCTGGAATCCAATATTCGCTTTCAGGGTAATTTGTAACAATTTCTTTAAAATTATTTGTTGCTTCATTTACATTCTTAAGCTGAATTAAACACCAGCCCAAACTGTATTTTGCCGCATCATATATTTTTGTATTAGGATAATTATTTAATATCTCTTTATATTTGTTTAAAGCTTCGTCAAACTTGCCTTCTGCATAAAGAATTTCACCTAACTGATACTCTACATCTCCTTTTATTTTGGTTACTGGATTAGTTAAAATATTTTCCCATTCTTCTCGTGCATGTTCATATTCTTTTAATTGTACATATGCCAGACCTGTCCAATATATAGTGTTTTCATAGTCTTCACCACCTGGGAATTTAGAACGATATTCTGTAAATTTATCAATTGCCTTTTTATATTCCTTCTTATTATAATATGCCTGTGCTAATTTAAAAAGCACTGCTTTTGTTTTATCATGATTTTGGAATTTGGTTAGAAATTTTTCCCCATCTTCAATACACTTATCATAATTCTCACGATTAAAATTTGTTAATACAATAACATATTCTATTTGTGCTTTAACATCATCACTGAAATCAAAGCTTTTTAATTCTTGTAATCCTTTTAAAGCGCCATTTGAATCACCTTTTTCATAATAGGATTGTGAAAGCGCGTAAATCGCATCCTGCATTAGATTACTTTTTGGATAACTGGTTATAAAATCTTTAAATTTTTTAATTGCATCATCGTATTTTTTCAAATTCATTAAAGAGAAAGCTATACGAAATGAAGCATCCTCTATAAACTCACTCTTTGGATGTTCTTTAATAAGTTTTGTAAATAAGTCGAGTGCCTGCTCATAATTATTACTTTTAATTTTAGTCCAGCCCATCCAATATAGAGCATCGTCAGAATAAGTACTTTTAGGATCTTTATCAAGATTTTTCTTGTAACTGTTAAATGCAGAATCATATTCGTTCAGTAAATAATGAACTTCTCCTATCCTGAATTGAGATTCTGCTGTATACTGGCTGTCTGGGTATTTATCTAATAAAGACTGGAAGTCTGCAATAGCTGCAGCATAGTCTTTCTTTTTCAAATTACTCCATGCGCTGCCGTAAAGCGCATCATCTGCATATTCCCCTTTCCATGTGCGTTCATATTCGATACTTGCGCTATCGTAGTTCTTTAAAGTATAATAAGATTCTCCAAGATGATAATGTGTTTCATTCGCAATATCCTGGTCCGGATTTTTGTTAAGCAGTTCTTTATAAGTATTAATTGCTGAATTATAATCTTTTTGCTGTACAAAAATCCATGCTAAACTTTTAAGAATTTTTATAATTCTTTCATCATCCGGAAATTTATTAATAAAATAACGATATTCTTTAATTGCCGAGGGAAAGTCTTTCATATTATAATAACTATCTGCAATTAGAACCTGTGCAAAAATTACTTGCGGATTAGTTTTAGTAACTTCTATATAAACAGGGTTCCCTGGAGTTGACTGAGTGCTGTCTAGAACTTTTGTGGTCTGATTATATAGTGTCGTATCCATAACAATCTTCCTGAAAGACTCAATTGCTTTATCATATTTTTGATTTTTATAATTATATTCACCAAGTTTAAAATATGAATCTAAAGCATACTTGCTTTTTGGGAATTTTTTTACCAGTTCAGTATATAATTCTATAGCTTTATCTTCCTGATTTAATTTATAATAAACCCAGCTTTTACCATACAAAGCATCTGCTATATATGTTGAATCGTTATCATTAATTAGAATTTTATCATAATAATTTTTTGCATTATCATATTTCCCGAATTTATAATAGCATTCAGCCATAATATATTCTGCTTCTATACGATAAGAAGTTTTAGGATAATTTTGAAGCAATTTATCAAATATTTTTACGGTATTTTCACAGTCTTTAAGCTGATAATAGCTCCATCCTACCCAATAATAAGCATCACTTACATTATTATGATTTGGTACTTTATTTATGAATTTTGAAAAATAATCTATTGCCTGTTTGAGTTCGCCTGAATTGTAAGATATCTCTCCAAGCCGATATAAGCTATCCGGGATGTACTGGCTATCAGGATATTTATCAACTATTTCTTTGAAATTAATACGTGCATTTTCTTTGTCATTTTTTTTGTAATAAGTCCATGCAATACTATATTGTAAATTATCAGATGTATTTTGAGGATTGTTCGATAATAAAGCCTTATAATTTATAAGAGCAGAATCGTAATTTTCTTTTTGAAAATAACATTCTGCAAGGTAATATCTGGAAGTAGATGTAAAATCATTTTCCGTATTAGAGGAAAGAAAGCTTTGGAACAATTGCATAGATGTATCATAAGAACCTTTTAAATAATAATTTTCAGCAATTTTATATTGGGCTTCAACACGTTGTTCTGCTTGCGGAAAATTATTTAAAATATTCTGAAATGCTGAAATAGAATTATCAAATTGTTTTAGACCATAATAACTCCATCCAAGTCCGTAGTAAGAATTTAAAGTAAAAGTATCCTGAGTTTTTAAACCAATAACTTTATTGTATATTTCTATTGCTGCTTCAAATTTTTGTAAATTAAATAAAGATTCTCCAAGCATGAAAGTAGCTTCTGCAGTCATCTGGTCTTTAGGATAGTTATTTATAAATGCAGTATATGTACGAGCTGCCTTTTCAAAATCAGAACTTTTAAAATAACTCCATGCTAACCAGTACAAAGAATTTGGTGCTTCTTCGCTGTTAGGATAATTATTAATTACTTTTTGATAAGCACTAACAGCATCTTCGAATTTCTGCTCAAGATAATAACAATTTCCTATTCTTGCTTGAGCTTCACTGGCTATTTTTTTTGTAGAATATTTTTCTATTACTTTATTATATTCTTTTATCGCTTCTTCATATTTTTCAAGATTATAATAAGATTCTGCAACCCAATACTGTGCTTCAGGTACAGCATCATCCTGTCCGCATTCATTTATAAAACGCTGAAATTGTTCAATGGCAAGTTCAAAATTACCTTTCTCATATAATCCAGCTGCAAACAAATACTGCTTATTGCATTTATCTTCTGCTGCTTTTGCTTTCAAATTTAAAGATAATAAAAACGTTATTAAACAAATAAAAATTATTATGTTTTTCTTCATAAAAAATGGTATATATTCACTCCTCTCTAAAGTTTCAGTGAACAAAGATTAGTTATCACTATAATAAATTAAGATTATTATGTTCACTAATTACTAAATTAGTGTTTACTTATTTTCTATCAGATTACAACCAGTTTTTTTTTTTGTCAAGAGAAAATAGTAATGACAAGTAATACCTCAGTTATCGGTGGAAATAAACTAATTTAAAGCATAAGAATCAAAAACATAATATTAAGACATAAAGACAATAAGAAGAGAAAGCTTTATAAAAAGAATTAAAATATTCTTAAATTTAAGAGGGTCTAGCAGGAAGTAATGAATAAGGA
>JACRDZ010000074.1 GCA_016212735.1 Candidatus Firestoneibacteriota bacterium
GATTTTAAAACAATCTGTCTTATATGAAACTCCAGACATTCAATAGCATCTTTATCCATTGGGTCCAATAAATAAAGAGTTTTTAATGCTTCTCTTGCATCCATTATCCAACTGCGTTTAATATATATTTTAGCTAAACCTTTATAAGCTTTTTTATTATCCGGAGCCAATTTTACAACTGCCTTATATTCTGCAAGTGATTCATCATATTTTCTTTGTTCAAAATATGCCGCAGCAAGATTAACCCTAACTGCTATATTATCCGGTTCATATTTAATAACTTTATTGAATTCTGATATAGCCAAAAGAAATTCACCCTTTAATAAATAAACTAATCCTAAATTAGCATGAACTTCTATATTAGAAGGATTTATAACTGCAGCTTTACTTAAGGCTTTTGTTGCTTTGTCAATATCCCCATTTATATAATATGACATCCCTAGATAATAATATCCATCAAAATGATCCTGTTTTAATTCCACTACTTTTCTTAACGCTTCTATAGTTTCATCAATAAGTTCCATTTCATAATAACACATCCCTAGATAATAATAACTTTCAACATCATAGCTATTCATTTCTACTATTGCTTTAAAATATTCAGTTGCTTCTTTATATTGCTTATTAGTATAATAAATCACACCAAGTTTCCGGCGTGCTTCAAAATTATTAGGTTCCAATGCCAAAACTTTAATATATTCATCAATTGCATTTAATGTATTATTAATTTTGCAATAAGCATTTGCTAACATAAAATGTGCTCTGGAAAAATCAGGTTTTACATTAATTACTGTTTTAAAAAAGTTTATTGCATCTTCCCATTTTTCCTGTGTATAAAAAATAGAACCCAAAAGAAAATTAGCATCAAAATGATTAGGACTCATTTGAATTACTTCTTTAAAAGAATTTTTAGCTTCTTCTATCTGTCCAAGTTTTAAATATCTATTCCCTGCATTCATTAATGAATCAATACTATCAGCTGTGATATAAGAAAAAAGGAATAATATTAATGTAAATATAATAAAAATTAAAATCCTAAATTTTTTTATTAAACACATTTATGGGTTGCCCCTTATTTAGAATATTTAATCAGACAGAAATTAAAATTGTCTACTATAGAATAAAACCTTTAGATTCTAATCATTATAAATTTTTAAGTTGTTTTTGTCAAACTCTCAAATTACAGCATATCTCTTACCTTAATTTCAATTTCTTCCGCCGTTAACGTGTTCATACATATATGATTATCGCATTCATGTTTCCCACATCTAATGCATGAAACATCTTTTCTTACAACTCTGTGCTTTGGATCATTCGGCGGAGTCCATCTCCATTCTTCACTTGGGCCATAGATAGTTAAAGTTGGAGTCCCCATAGCAACAGCTATATGCATAGGTCCGTTATCATTACTTATAAATAAATTTGCCCGTGAAATTAAATATGCCAGGTCTTTTAAATCAAATGGAGGAATTATTTCCGCTTTATTTTTCATAAGGCTGCAAATTTCATCAATTTCAGCTTTTTCTCCAGGTCCCCAAACAAAAAATATTTTTGCTCTATATTTGTTTATAAGTATATCGCTGAGCTCTGCAAATCCTTTTTTAGTCCACATCCGTGTTTTACGTCGGCTTGTCGGTGATATTGTTATTATTATATTATCTGAAGTTATTTTAATATCGGAAAGATATTTTTCTACTCTATTTTTATTAATTTCCGGAATAATAATTTTATCCAATGATGTATCATCTGACATAACATTAATTTTTTTCAACAGATCAAATTTATAATCAACCACATATTTTGGAGATTCATCAGGTTCAACTTTGATATTGTATGCCCATGCTCTTCCCCTGAAATTAAATCCAACTTTATATAAAGCACCGCTAAAAGCAGTTATATATGCACTTCTGGGGGTTCCAAGAAAATCTAATACAAGATCATAATTACGATTTCGTATATATTTAATAAATTTTAGCTGCCCCTTATATGAACTAGTTTTTTCTTCTGACATAATAACAATTTCATCAATATTTGAATTACCATAAAGAACATCTGCTGAAATATCATTTGATAAAAAATCAAGCTTAGCTTCTGGGAAAGCCAGACGCAGAGCTCGTACAACTGGAGTTGTAACAAGAACATCTCCAATCCTGCGTATTTGAATAACCAAGATTCTTTTCGGATTAAGGGCTTGCATAAATTCTCCAATTTATTATTTCTGCCTTCTACCTTTCCATCATTTTCTCTATTATTTCTGTAGAAGAATGAGTTTTGATATCACCAACAATAACAACTTTACCTCCATAGCTTTCTACTACATCGTGCCATGGCACAGAATCTGCTTTATAATCAGTCCCTTTTGCATAAAAATCGGGTTTTAGTTCAAGGAGAAGATTTTTTGTTGTAGTTTCTTCGTAAATGACCACGAAATCTACAAAGCAAAATGCAGAAAGAATTTCTGCACGTTCATTCTGATTGACATATGGCCGTCCACTGCCTTTCATGCTTCGTACTGCCTTATCTCCGTTAATACCAACCACAAGGACATCTCCAAATTTTTTAGCTTCTTCCAGATAACGAACATGTCCGACATGTAAACAATCAAAACATCCAGCAGCTAAAACAATTTTTTTACCATGTTTTTTAAATTCATCTAAAATTCCGGATAATTTATTCCTTTCAACAAGTTTATTCATAATTTTTCCTAATAACATCTGTTATATATTCAATTTCCTCATCTTTTAAAAGCGGTGATGATGGGAGATTTATTCCCTGTGATGAAATTCTTTCAGTAACAGGAAATTTTTCTCTGGTTTCATAACTTGGCATATTATGTAAAGGATAAAAGAATGGTCTTGTTTCTATTCCAGAGAGATCTAATTTTTTCTGCAATTGAACAGAATTCATTCCATATTCTTTATTTACAAGTATGCTATACATCCAATATACGTTAAAAGCCCATGATGCTTCAGCTGGTGTAGTTATACCCTGTATATCTTTTAAGAGTTTATTATAAAGTGATGCAATTTTCCGTTTTCTAGAGATTATTTTATTTATATTTTCCATCTGTGCTACACCTATTGCAGCCTGTATATTAGTCATACGATAATTATATCCGATTCTCGGATGCCAATATTTCTTTTTTTCACTCATACCGTGATTACGCAAAAGTTTAGCTTCCTGATAAAGCTTATTACTATTTGTTACAAGCATTCCTCCTTCACCAGTTGTAATTATTTTGTTGCCGTAAAAACTGAATGCCCCAAAATCACCAAAGCTTCCAACGCATTTCCCATTAAAAAGAGCTCCATGTGATTCAGCTGCATCTTCTATGATTTTCAGATTATATTTCCGGCATAATACAACAATTTCCTTCATATTAGCAGGATGCCCATATAAATGCACAGGAATTACAGCTTTAGTATTTTTAGTAATTTTCTTTTCCATATCTTTTATATCTATCGTCCATGTTACAGGATCAATATCAACAAAAACCGGTTTTGCTTTTGCATATGTTACTATATTAGCAGTAGCAACAAAAGTAAGATCCGGGACCAATACTTCATCACCGGATTTAATTCCCAATACCTCTATTGCCAGATGAAGAGCTACAGTTCCATTTGAAGTAGCTAAAGCATATTTAGTCCCGCAAAATTTTTTAAACATATCTTCGAATTTTGTCACATAAGTACCAATAGATGAAATCCAGTTTGTCTTAATGCAATCAGTAACGTATTTCAATTCGTTTCCACCTAAAAATGGTTCACTTACAGGTATTTTTCTCATTTATCCTCCAGAATTATGATGGTTCTAGGGTCTAGGGTTTGCTGCAACCCCAAATCTATATATCTCTTCCAACTCCTTAACCAACATTTCCCATGAATATCTCTTTCTTACAAGTTTCTGTCCATTTTTACCAAGCTCGCATCGAAATTTATTATCTTTAACTAGCTTGATAATTCCTTTTGCCAGAGTCTCAACATCATCAATTGATACAAGAATAGCATTTTTACCATTTTTTAATCCGTCCGGCAAACATTTATCAGGAGGGAAAGTTGTAATTGCTGGAATTCCATGCTCCAGAACTGACCAGAAACTGCTTCTCTTTCCCGAAATCCCATCACGAAACGGCATAACAGACGCATCTGCACAAAGAATATATGAAGAAACCACCGTATCATTTACATATCCTGCCCATATAACATTATTTTCTAAATTTAACTCTCTGGAAAGATTCTTTAAATCTGCAAAATATTTACCTAGACTGGAATGCTTGCCATCATGAAGTTCTCCAATAATTAATAATTTAACTGAAAAACCGTTATCTATAACAAGACGCAAAGAATGAAAAGTATGTTCAAATCCTTTATTCTGATTAATAAAACCAAAATTAATAAGTAAAAAATCATCACTGGATACATTAAATTTTTCACGAAATTTTTTTCTGTTTATTCTCAATTTTGGGTCATAAATTATATTAGGTCTGTCATAAACTTTAAACAATTTATTTTTTACATCCGGGAATTTATTTAAAACCAGATTAAGATCTAAATCAGTTGTTACAGTAATAGCATCACTATATGTCACCAACCTCTCAACATTAAGTACACCTGATGAAGTATCAAGATCAAAACCTGCCAGTGATATAACTATTTTTACTTTAGAAAAATATTGTTTAATCATAAAAGGTAGTTCACTGACTTTATTAATTTCAGGAAAATCTTCTTCATGATACTGAATGTGAATAACATCCGGGATTTCTTTTTTCATTAACTCTAAAAAATTTTGATTTTCATTTGCATCCCAGTTTACCATTATACGGTAAATATGAGGATCGTTTTTAACTCCAGGTTCATCAAGTTTAGTTGTAATTATATATGGTTTTACTTTTGTTATTTCTTTTAAATAGTAATAAAGTTTTTCAGCATAGTCAGCCATACCACATCTAGTAGGAGGGTAATTTGCTGATAATAAAAATAATTTCATTATAACTCCATTGCTTCTGCTAAAGCTTGTTCATTTTCTGGTGGTACAAGTATGCCATTTTCACTGTTTTTAATCAATTTTTGATTTAAAAAATCATATAGTACGTATTTTACTGAAATTTACTTAATTTGAAAGCAAAATCTGTATCAGCTTATTGCCTATACATATTAAATGCCTGTGCCGGGATTTGCGCTAAACCTTTCGAATATCCAAGATATAGAAATGCTTTTCGCGAACATGCCAGAATTTTATTATGTTTTATACTTGCCCATTCATTTTTTGGCAATAAATTCATTGAATAAAATATATCCCCTGTCTCTATATCCCAGATGCGGATTGTGTTATCCCATAAATTTACATGCGCCAAATCCTGCAAAATCAGTATATGAATTATTAAAATCTACTTCTTCTAAATCAGAAAGTCCAAAAGAGGAATATTTCAGATTAGCATTTTTAAAATTTACTGCTTTCATATTACATTTTATTAATATAGCACCCTGTAGGTTGCCATGTTCAAAAATCACTCCCTCTAAAAATACATTTTCTAAATTAGCTCTGATTAATTTTGTGTTTCAATAGATAATATTGGTAAGCTTAGAACTTCCGGTTTTCCCTGACTCAATCCTTTTACAATGTGTCTTGCCAGGAAAAACTCCTGTAAAGATGTATGTGCAAAATGAAAATTATTTCCTCCATCCCGTATTAAAAATGTTGATGTGCGGATATCGCTTTCAATTGTTGCTTTTAAAATATTTTCATAACTGGTTTTATATTTGCTGTCCACCTCATTATCAACCCAATCCTCCAGCATATCAACATTGAGCTTTTGTTATAATAAAACTCTTAGGTGTTTCTAAATCCGAATCAAGAGGAGTCAGCCATTTCATCCATGGTTCTGAAGGGTGAAGTCC
>JACRDZ010000075.1 GCA_016212735.1 Candidatus Firestoneibacteriota bacterium
CACTTTCGTAACGTAGAAAGTGTATTTCGGATAGGCTCTTAATACGTAACAAAGGCACAAAGGGACAAATTTAAAAACCAAAAACTCTGTACCTTTGTGCCTCAGTGCCTGATTATTTAGATATTTTTTCTACTGCGATTTCCAATTTATTGCTTGAAATACTTTTTATTTTAAAAGAATAAAGAGGAAACTTCTTTATACTTAGCTCATCTGCTAAATTTTTTGTATTTCCTTTTACCTCCGCTTCTAATATTGCAACATTATTTTCAAAACTTCGTTGTATTATTTCCTGTGATAAAGTGGAAACAACCTGAATTTTCAAAATATTGATAATTTTTTGTAAGTCATTGTATTCAACACCATTTAAAACTAAAGTTACTCTGGATGTCGAAGAAAGCTCCTGATTTAACTTCTCTATTATCTTTGCAGATAACTCTTCAGATAATCTGCTGGAAGCTTCCTGTAAAGCCTGTGTTGCTCCTGTCATTTGATTTATATGCGGTTTTGATGCACTCCCTACAGCAGTTGTAAGAGTTTCTAAAGTATCAGGTTTTATCGCTTTACAGGTTATTTCTGCCTGAAGAGATTTCATCATTGTATTAAGAATATTTCCCGCTGACGAAGATTGTGCGGTTCCCAGAATAAGAATCTCTACCTGAGCATTTTGTCCTAATTCTTTTATCAGTTCCAAATCATTTTCTTTATTTTCTATATTTTTAAATTTGTCCCCTATTGAGCCCCTCTCAATAATAATAAAATTCTTTTCTTTTAATTTATTTGTAATCACTGTTTCACAAATTCCTGGATTTTTATTTTTCCATGGATCAAAGATTTCTCCAAGAACAGATTCTTTAACCATAATCATGACTCTTGGCCATTGTTTTCTTTTTAAAGTTAAATTTATTCCTTCTATATCTTTCTCAAGATTAGATACACCGACTTCTATTTCAATAGTAATTCTGTAAATTTCATCATTATGTTCTTCATTGATAATTTTTTCATTTTTCAAAAAACCCTGAGTACGGCTGTATATTTTTTCTTCAAGTAATTGATAATTCTCTACAACAGATTCAGACTCAATAAAAGTTCCAAGAGCTTCTTCCAGAGCCCGTCGTCGTGCATCATGGAGAGATGTTTCACGAGCAAGCGCCATATCACCGCTAATGATAAAGCCTAATCCTTGTGTGCGTACTTTAATGGTTTTATCTTCATCTCCAAATAATAAAGTATATGTTGTTATTATCAATAAAAAAACACAAAAAATCCGTTTTATCATAAATTTTCTCCGAAGCAATCCCAAAAGAATAAAAAAGAGATTGCTTCGCTAAAGTTTAATTAATTTACCGGGTATTAGCATTGTTTTATAATTTCAATTCTTCTTTTAATTTTCTAATAGCGAGTAAAGCATCTGCACCTGATATAGGATTTTCCATACCAAACTCACCATTTGTTTTTGCTTCCAATATTCCGCGTGTTGTTACTGTCATGATTGCGTTAAAAGCGAAATGGTCGTTCCTTACATCAAGATAAGGAGAATTCATCCCTATAAATTTTGTAGCCATTGTTTCATCACCGGTTATTTTAATTAATATATCCTCAATCATAACTGCATATTCTACACGTGTTATTTTTTTATCAGCTTGAAATGTATGGTCTGGAAATACTTCTAAACCGCGTACTCCTAGATTTATAACATTTTCTATATCTGCTTTTAATTCATGATTTGTAATATCTGTTACTTTAGCGGTTTTAGTAACTGTTTCTGTCTTAAATTCCTTGGTTGTTTCAGGAGCTTTGAACGATGTATCAATATTTTTGACACCTTTTTTTTCATATAGATTATCCAGCTTAAGTTCTTCTATAAAAAGTGCTGCTACATCCGCTCTATCAATGGATTCTATCAGGGCAATTTTATTGCCAATTGCTGTCCCAGGAGCAGCTCTCTGTATTCTCTGCACAAGTGCCCAGTCTTCATTAGCTTTTTCAGTAAAATCTTTATTTATTTCTAAAACTTTTTTATATGCTTCACTGGATTTATCAAAATTATAATTAACTTTATGAGCATATCCTGCATAATACCATAATTCCGGATTATTTGGATCCAATTTTATGCCTTTTTTGAATTCATCCTGAACATATTCGTACCAGTTTTTCCCGCGTTCCATACTATAAAGTCTGATTAGACCTATCTGTTTTTCCATACCTTT
Organism: Candidatus Firestoneibacteriota bacterium; assembly: GCA_016212735.1. Next base: position 2,208 of record JACRDZ010000075.1, read on the forward strand.
TGCTTTATCAATTTGTTTGAATGCTGCTTTATAATTTCCTTTCATCCCATAAATAACTGCTGTTCCGACTAAAGCTGGACTGTATTTAGGATCAAGCTGCAAAGCGCGATCATAGCTTTCAAAAGCTTTATTTAAATCTCCCTTTTCAAGGTATTTATTCCCATTATTCGTATGATGTTCAGGATTATCCATAATAGATTGAGGTTTCCTTATTTTATCCTTTCCACAACCAGACATAATCGAAATTAATAATAATATTAAAACAAAAGGAATAAATTTTTTTAAATATTTTCTTTCCATTTTTTAATATCCTCCTTTATTTAAATTATAAAATAACCATTACTCTGCACTCTGAAAAAAACTTCAATGTATTTTTTAATTTTTCAAGTCTTTCTGCATCAACAGCAGAAATTACTATATCTGCTTTCATATTTCCAGAAACACGTAGGGCTTTTATCACAAGCGGATTTCCTGCAACACGCGGATTTTTAGCTGCTTCTTCAATACTGCGTGTATATCCAATTATCCCCTGACTTACTGCAAAGTCAGGGTTAACATATTGCGACCCGTAAATTTCCTTATTTGCTTCATCAATA
>JACRDZ010000077.1 GCA_016212735.1 Candidatus Firestoneibacteriota bacterium
CATGAGCCATCTAAAGATGGCATCTCTTATTCAAATAGATTCAATTGTTCAAGTCTTTGATCCTCTTTCTCCTGAGCTTTGATATATTCACGAACATCATTTTCATTCTTACCAACTGTGGAAACATAATATCCTCTTGCCTTAAACTTTGAGCGGTTTACAGTAGTGGAGGTTTTCATATATTCCTGTAAATGTCAAACTCTGTGAGTCCCCCAGCAGAGCTGGGGGTTTACCTTTTTTTTAATTAAAAATTTAATAATAGGATGAGAACAATTTCTTTTATTTTCAGCATTTAACCAATATTTTTCCATTATTTAATTTTATTATTCCTAAAAACTAATTTCCTCATTTCAGGATCAAATAGATAAATAAACATATTAAACAATCGGCAAAAAGTCGGTAATAAATCATCTAAAGATAAAATGTCATAAACCAAATTTTTATCAAAAAATTTAAAAAAACTTGGATTTAGTTTAAATCTATCCGGATTCGAAAAAAAATGCAAAATATCTCCGGGTAATAACCATCTTGAAAATAAATTCTCTTTATAATCAAATTTTTCTTTTACATCACCATCTAAAGCTAATCTGACTAACATATCAGGAAAATTGATTCCCGCAAAAATAGCAAGATTAAGTGAACCCCAAAAACGCGGATTAATTTCCATGAGTTTATATGTATTATCTCGAACATCTAATTTAAATTCAACCATTGCGACACCTTGCCATTTTAAATGTTCTAAAAGCCGTATCCCCATAGTTTTTAGTTTTTCGTCTTTTATGCTTAACCTTAAAGTACTTGGACCGCCATAAATAGGATACTCTCTTAATCTTTTATGTGCAAATGCTGCTTTAGGCTGAGATTTAAAATTAAACAGTAATGAAATACCATATCCAGCACCCTCATGGGGAAGACGTTCTTGTATAATCGCTTTACATCCGGTATTTATTATTAATTCAACTGCTTTTATTAATTCATTATCATTATTAGCTATTTTAATTCCTCTTGAGCCAGAACCATATGAAGGTTTGATTACCAGAGGATAAGAAGCCGGCTTTTTAATATTCTCCAAAGAATCAGTTATATATGTAAATGGTAATGGGATCCCTATTTCTTGAGCAGCTTTTATTGTTTCTGATTTATCAATTCCTTTTTTAAAAATTTCATAATTAGCAATAGGAACTTTAGTCAATTTGGATAATTCTGATAAATTTTTTGAAAAAACAATACAAGTCGTATCATCCATTGGAATTACAACGTCAGGTTTTTCTTTTAAGAAAAAATCAATTATATATTGCAAAATTCTTTCGGATATTTTTTTGGAGAAGGGTAAACAATACTTTTAAAACAATATTTTGATGAAGCTGATGTATTATGCTTCCTTTCATCACCAACAATGACCTTATAACCTTTTTTACCTAACGCTCTTGTAGCAGCAAGAGTTTTATTCAATTCTCCATCTGTAAGTAAAATTGTTGGCATTTAAATAAATATCCCCAAAAAATCATAAATTTAATTTTCAATATATGGATATAATTCGTTTCATCCTCTTAATGCATGATTATTATCCCATGTTATTTATTATTTTAAACAATAAACGGTTTGCCTTCCAAAATCCCATCACATATTGCGTCTAATTCAATGTCCTTTCCAGGTAATAAATCTTCATAGGATGAAAATTTCAATTTAGGAATTTCCCTAAAATTGTTAGTATCAATTAATTTTAATTCTAGTGATGCTTCAAAAAAAATAAAATAAGCATATCTCTTTGCCAATTCAAAATTAATATCCATTTTCTCTTCTTTCAACAGAATTTGATTCAAATGAACATAGTAATCATCTTCCGTTGCAGGATCTAAAGTAAAACCTTTATTCCAATAATGAACTTTTCCAACTACAATAACCGGCTTCCCTATTAAAGCCATTTCTAATCCTGTGGTTGAAGCATAAACTAATCCTAGATCGCTCATTTCCATTAAAGCATATGAACTAATTTGATCATCTGGTGGAATAATTTTTATATTTTCAGACAATTTATTTTCATATACAGAACTAAGACAAGAATATATAGAATCACGCATAGCACATTCAAATGCTATATCTGCAGGATGATTTCGAATAATCAAACATAATTCTGGATGCTGATTAAAATATAAAATAGTTTTTGATATCCAATCTTTAAGCGTATCAAAAAATATTTTCAAACCAAATAAAGCTGAATCCCAAGTTACATTTGGAAAAAGTACAATTATTTTTTTGTACTTAATTAATTCAAAACGATTTCGTATTTTATCTTTGTCATCATTTAATGTTTCCCAATAATCAATAGCTTGTCCACTCCCTTTTCGTCTCTGAAGCATGTATTCTTCTAATTTTTCTTCTTGTACTTTTGTTAAAGATATTAGTTTTCTATTTTCCCAACCTTCAGCTTTTCCATAATCAATATAATTATTATGTAATACAAAAAGTGTATTCGGTCTTAATCCGGATTCTATAATAATGTTTTTTATATTCTTCCTTTTACTTAATTCATACATTATTCTTTCAGATGCAAACAAACCATTAATCATAATAATTATATCTGGAGAATACTCAGATAAAATATTCTCACAAATATGTTTTATTTTTATAGCACCGATAATAAAATTCTTATAAATTTTTCTCACAATAGGTTCATCTGCGCCAACTAATTCAATATTTTCTACTCTGCAAAAATGACAAATAGATGGTCTTACCAACTCTCCGATTGGTAATTCTTGATATTCAAAATTTTTATAACTGTTAAAATCTAAATTATCAATATTAATATTTTCTATTTCTTTAGAATCATATTTGCTAAGCCAGTTTACTTTAAAATCAACTAATGAGTAAAATTTTTTAGTAAAAAGGTGACATCTTTTGCAAACATATTTTCTTAATTTGGGGTAACATCTCTCATTACAAATATTTCTTATTAACCCATCACATGCAATATAAACAATCTCATGTCCTCTGATCTTTAAAGCTTGAGCTAATGTAAATTCGCATGCAATATGATGTGGGTCCTGTCTAACAGCAAAAAACAATATTTTCTTTTTATCTTTTATTTTTTTTGGTGAAGTCTTTAAAGGCTTAGTTATCAAAAAAGGATGACTATTAGGTATAATAATCTTTAAATACCATTTTAATTCCTTAAAAAATTCCCATAGGATTGGATATTTATTTCTAATTTTTCTTTTTTTTAATAAAACATTCATATTAAATCAAATACCTTATCTCAAATTTTCTTTTTTAAGCTAAAAATTCCCATTTCATTGGAGTACCTTTTTCAATATTACAAGAAGCTTTTTTGCTTAAAATAATTTCATAATATTTAGGTGACAATCCACTACCTGGGCGTATAATCTTGGAATTTTTAATCGTAAATTTTTCGCCCTTTTTTGTGTCTTCTACAATATAAATAGAACGTCTAAATTTAACAGATTCTTTTTCTGTCAATGAATAACTTATCCTTCCTAATCCCTGCCATGCTCGTTTGCTTTCTTCAACAAGCAATTGCATTTCCTGAGGTTCCATAGAAAAAGCCGAATCAACACCACTGTCTTTTCTTGACAGAGTAAAATGTTTTTCAATTATAGTTGCACCAAGTGCAATGCTTGCTAACGCCACACCGACACCTATAGTATGATCTGATAATCCTACTTCGCATTCAAAAAGTTCAC
>JACRDZ010000082.1 GCA_016212735.1 Candidatus Firestoneibacteriota bacterium
ATATTTCAAAAATTATAGAAAAGAATAATATTAAAATCGGACTTTTGGGATATAATGGATTATTCGCAAAAAACACATCTCTTATTGTTAATGAAATTAAAAAGATAAAATCAAGAAGTGATTTTGTAATAGTGTTCCCGCATTGGGGAGTTGAATATGAAAAAACTCCTAATGATGATCAAAAAAATACGGCTAAAGCATTTATTGATGCTGGAGCGGATTTGATTATTGGTACGCACCCGCATGTTATACAATCGATTGAGACTTACAAAAATAAATTTATTTTTTACAGTCTGGGAAATTTTATTTTCGATCAATATTTTTCGGAAAGCACTATGGAAGGATTAAGCGTTGGAATATTACTGCAAAAAAAACAAAATAAAATACAAAGTGCAAATTACTTATTTCCGATTAATATAACAAAAAAGAGCCAGCCGGAATTAGCCCAGGGTAAAACAAAAGAAAAGATACTTAAAGAATTAAGTGAAATTTCCGAAGTGGATGAAAATATTAAAGCCTCAATCAGGGACGGGAATATTCTGCGATTATAAATTAATTAAATAATTTATCATACTTATAATTTTCTTGACAACACATCTCTTTGGGATAGAATGTTATTGTTCAACATAATTTTACCGCAGAAGACTATAGAATACGCAAAAGGATCATATGAAAATATTAAAATTTCTTTTAGCCTCTATTATTCTTTTAACAATATTTGAATATGGTTGTGCTGTTAAAAATCAAAATACAAAAGATGGCACAAACACACAGTCTGCTGCAAACTCCTTAATATTAAAGAATTTAGAGGATGCGAAAAAATATTTCAACAAATATTACAATGATAAATTATTAGCTTTATCATTCCCCAATGATAAAGCTGAATCCAAAAATATTATCCAAAATATAGTAAATACAGAAAAATACAATAAACATTATATTAAAAAGTCAGATACTAACGGAGATGGAATTGAAGATTTATATGAGATAGATTTAAATGAAGATAAAATCTATGATCTGGCATATAAATTTTATTTTTCATCGGGCAATTTGACTAATTTATATGAGCAAGCTAATGCACAGATAGAAATAGGTATTTCCGATTTAAATCGCCAGCAAATACCTCAAGCGGAAGAAGCCTTTTTAAAAGCAATTGAAATATATTTCAACAATGCAGAAGCGCATTTTTATTTAGGTGAAATACTGTTTTTAAATAAAAAAAATTATACAGGTGCTTTGGAAAAATACCGCACTTCATTTAAATTAGATACATCTCATATGGAATCTATCAATAGAATTAAGCAATTAAATACTATTCTCCATTTAAAAAATCATCTGAATTCCGATCCTGATTCTATAGAAAACAGAATGAAATTAGCTAAAGCATATCAATCCGTTCCTTTACCGGAAGAAGCTATTCTGGAATATCAAAGAGTACGCAAAGTTAAACCGGATAATTATCTTGTAACTGTAAATTTGGCTGATACCTATGCTATAAAAGGGATAACAGAGAAAGCTGAAGCATTATATGCCGAAGCAATTAAATCTCTTCCTGAACACCCATATGCATATCGTCACCTTGCTGAGCTTTATAAAAATAAGGGAATAAAAAATAATGGAAGAGATGAACTAATTAAGGCTGAAAAAATTGAAAAAGAATTAGGAATAACTCTGTCCAATCCCTCCCAGAATAAGGCTGAATTTATTAATGATATAGGGGAAGCCTTTTTAAATAAAGGGAACATAGATACGGCTTTATCATATTTCAAAAAATCTTTTGAGATGGAGAAAGGAATTAATCCGAAAGTTAATTGCAATATCGGATGTATTTATTTTGCGAAAAAAAATAGCAAAGAAGCTGAAAAATGGTACAAAATGGCACTTGAAATAAATAAAGAATACGAGCCGGCATTAATCGCACTCGGAAATTTATATTATCTGGACAAAAATTATAATGAAGCATTTAATGCTTTAAAAAAAGCTGTCCAGGCTGATCCCTATAATGCTGAGTATTATCTTTTCTTAGGCAAAATGTATAACGAAGTTAATATGACGGAACAAGCAATTGATTCATTTAATAAATTTATCGAACTCGATCCGTTTAATAAGAATGCTCCAAAGGCTAAAGAATTTATTTTAAAATATAAATAACTGTACGAACTCCTCCTTCCATAAATTTTTATAGGTAAATTTTATGATAAAACAAAACCAGAAAAAAAGATTAAAAATAGTTATTACATCAACTCTTATCGGACTTGCAATATTTAATTTATTAATATGGATAATATATTTTTACATTCATAAAACTTTGGATAATGAGATCGGTAAAAGTTTATTAAAAATCGGTGAAATTTCTCTTGTGAAAATCGATCCTAAAGTATTAGATAATGGGAAAAAAACAGATATTGAAATAAAAATTATAAAAAAATATCTTAATGAAATTAAAAATAAAGGGATAATCGAGAATGTCTATATTATTGATAAAAATAATAATATTGTCATGGACCCAAATGATGAAATAATTGAAAATATTTTCCATTCTTATATAAAACGAGATAAAAAAGAATTAGAAGCTGCGTGGTTTGGGAAACCGAGTTTCACTGAAATTTATAGCATAAAAGGGTATTATTTTAAAAATGCCTATTTGCCGATAATCAATGATTCCGGCACCGTCACTTATGTACTCTGCGTTGAAGCTTCAGCAGATACACTTAAAACCATTGAGCAACTGAAATCTGTGTTAATTATTATTAGTCTTTCCAGCATTATCCTTGCTCTTATTTTTGCTTATTATCTCGGTAAAACCATAAAAGATTTTGTTAAAATTGAGCAAGAGCTGCAAGCACGTGAAAAATTTGCTTTAATGGGACAAATTTCAGCTAATGTTGCCCATGAAATTCGCAATCCGTTAAGTATAATTAAAGGTGCCGGAGATATTTTAAAAAAACGCTATAAAGAGGAAGAATTCGTACAATTTATTAATGAGGAAATTGATAGAATAAATCATTTAATCAATGAATTTTTAACTCTCTCAAAAGATATTACTCTTAATAAACAAAAAATTGATATTAATACTCTTATTTCAAGCATTATTCAAAATATAACAATAAATGAAGCAAAATTAATAAATGCCGAAAAAATAAAATTAGATAAACATCTGGATAAAAAAATTCCCGAAATTGACGCGGATCCTGAAAAACTAAAACAGGTTTTGCTGAATATTATTTTAAATGCGGTTGATTCGATTGAAAACACAGGCAAAATAACGATCACAACATTAATTGAAAAAAAGAATATTAAAATTATAATTGCAGATACCGGGGCCGGAATCCAGGAAGAAAATATTGAAAAAATTTTTCTGCCGTTTTTTACAACTAAAAAATCAGGAGTCGGAGTTGGGTTATCCATTGCGCAAAAAATCGTCCAGGCTCATGGAGGATATATTGATGTGCAAAGTAAGTTCGGAGAAGGAAGTGAATTTACAATAGTTATTCCGTATATGGATAAAAATAGGAGATGAACAAAATGCCTGAAATATCGATAATGGTAATTGATGACGAAGAAAAAATGTTAAAAATATTAAACATTGTGCTTGAGGATGAAGGGTATAAGGTTAATACATATTCTGATCCTAAAGCTGCTCTAGTGGCTCTAAAAGAAAAATTTTTTCCAATTGTGCTTACAGATTTAAAAATGCCTGATGTTGATGGATTGCAAGTACTTGATTTTGTAAAAAGAATTTCTCCGAAAACAGAAGTGGTAATAATGACTGCTTATGCTGATGCCAAAACAGCCATATCAGCTATAAAAAAAGGTGCTTATGATTATATTATCAAGCCTTTTGAGATGGATGAATTAAAAATAATGCTGAATAGAATCATTGAAAGAAATCGCTTATTAGATGAAAACCTTTCTTTTCGTGAACGGTCTGAATCTAGAATTATGATTGGGGCAAGTCCAATTATGCAGGAAATTCTAAAAATGATAGAAAAGGTTGCTCCTTATCAGACTACAGTGTTAATTACAGGTGAAAGCGGAACAGGCAAGGAATTAGTTGCGCGTGCAATACACAGGCATTCAAAAAACAGCTCAAACCCGTTTCTTGCGATTAGTTCAGCAGCAATACCTGATAGTTTACTTGAAAGCGAGCTGTTTGGATATGAGAAAGGCGCTTTTACCGGTGCGAATAATTCCAAACACGGACTGCTTGAAGCAGCTGGCAATGGAACTATATTTCTTGATGAAATCGGAGAAATAAGCCCTTCAATGCAAGCAAAACTTTTACGCGTACTTCAAGAAAAAGAATTTTTTCGTCTGGGGAGCACAAAGGTTTTGCAATGTAATGCAAGAATTATTGCTGCAACAAACCGGGATTTAAATAAGGAAGTAAAAGAAAAAAAATTCAGAGAAGACTTATATTATCGTTTAAGTATTTTCCCTATTCATATTCCGCCATTAAGAGAACATAGAGAAGATATAGCTGACCTTATAAAATATTTTTTAAATAAGCTTAATCAACCTCAAGATAAAATCACACCCGAAGCATTAAAATTTTTATTAAAATATAATTGGCCCGGTAATATCAGAGAATTAGAAAACTATATCGAGCGATTTGTTATTTTAGCACAGGATAATCTAATAACAGAAGCTATTTTACCCGTACATATAAAAGAAGAAATTTCATATTTGTATGAACTTCCGGTTTCAGGATTATGTCTTGAGGAATTAGAAAAGAAATTTATTATCCAGGCTCTTGCAAGAACAGACGGCAATAAAACCGAAGCAGCAAAATTACTTGGGATTACACGACGCGCTCTTTATTCAAGAATGGAAAAACATGGTCTTGATATAGGTACAAATCAAAAAAACGAGGTGGATGAGGAATCTGTACCTTAAGGGACATGAATGTACCAATTGGTACACTATGGCATTGATACTAAATTGACGATTGAGCATTGAAGGTTAAAATAATACTATGGCGAAAGGATGGTTTAACGCTTGTTTTTTTGGGCAGTCATTTTGCTTATTTTATTTATGGATTTAATATGCAGGAAATTAAAAGACTAGATTCCCGATAAAAAATGTCGGGAATGACACAACTTTCTTGTACGTCATCCTCGACATTTTTTATCGGGAATCTAATTTAAATTGTTCTAAAAGGAATTAGTGTCATGAAATTATTTAAAAATATAATTTTAATTATTTTAATTTTTATATTAGCAGGTCATGTGTTTGCAAATGATAATAAATCCGAAAGACCTGTTTTGTCTCAAGAAGTAAAAAAAAATTTGGAATTTTTAAAAAATCAGATGGATACCCTGGATATTGAAGTACGTCAAACCAATAATCCCACAATAATATCGTTGTATTCAAAAGTGCGTGAACATTCAAAAAAAGCATATGATTATTTTATTTTAAAAAAATTTATTCTGGCAGCTTCTGAAGCTAATAAAGCAGGAACTCTCATCAACGAAGTAAAAATATGGCTTAATAGAACTCAATCGGAACGTGTTAACACTATTACTGTACCTTCAAATTTATTGAATGAAATTAAATCCGAATCATATAAATCACAAGCAGAAACAATGTATACTCAATTAATCAATGAACTGGAATCCGTACTTTCCAGAATACAGAAAAATATTAGATTCACTCCAAAAATCAATCAGCTTTTAGAAAGAATAAAAAAACAGCTTGAATTATCAAGAGTGCTGGTAATTGAAAGAAAAAAATATAAAGCTGCAATAGATGAAATGAAAATAGCTGATGAACAGATAAAAAACCTAAAAAATATTTTATCCGAAAGTAAAACCTTAAATTCTGAAACTCAACAATCAAATTTAAATGACGATAAAAAAATAAAAAATGAATTGTCAAAGCTGGATAGATTAATTATAGAAGTCAATGAAAAGATAAAAAACACTCAAAATAATGAAGCGCTTTCATTGCTTGTGGATAGTAAAACTTTTAAAGAAACAGCAAAAAAACTATATGAAAAACAACAATATCCCGATGCAATTGAAAACATTTATACTGCAACCAGATTGTCACTTCGAGCGCTGGATTTAATTGGCAAGGATCAAAAAACTCCTCAGAATATTGAAGAAGATAAAGCTCTGCATAAATATGAAAAATTCAAAAATCTGTTTGATGAAGCAAAAAAAATAGCACATAATAATTCGGATATAAAAATTTCAAATTGGATGGAGCAGATTGAAATTAAAAAAAATAAAGCCGAATCTTTGCTTCAGAATAAAAAATATAAATCCGCTATAGACGTTTTACAGGAAAATATTAATCTTTGTATAAATGTAATTACTTATGAAAAATAATATATATGTGTTTATAATTTTAATTATAATACTATTCCCTCTTGGCATAAATTCTGCAGATATAATAAGAGCAGAAATTATTTCCATAGATTTGGAGAAAGCCATGATTTTTATTGATATGGGGTCAAAACAAAAAATAAAAAACGGATTAATTTTTTATTTTATTGATACAAACAAAAAAGCATTTAGTATGGCTGTTACCAATTGCTTTCTAAATATTTCTCGTACAAAACTCATTAATGGAGATTTGTTAAAAATTGAGTCCGGCGAAGAAGTATTTTCATTAGGAGAAGTTGCGAGCAATATTGCTATCCAGTCCCCAATAGCAGCACATGAAAAAAAAGCCGCTTCAAATATAAAAGGTGAAGCTAAATTTACTTATGAATTTTCCGAAGCAGATGAAGAAAAAAGCATTGTGTACATTGAAGGTGTGTCAATGGAATATCAAAAAAATGATAACAAATATATTTATACAGTTCTTGGTTCAGCTGAAAATACAGAAAAAAATATTCGCGGCAGAATAGATGGAGATTATACTTATTATCTGCTTCCTAAAATAAATTTAAATATTAGCGGATACATTGAAAAATATGATTATTTTGCGCCAAAGGAAGATACTAACCAATATGGGGTTACAGGTAAAACAAAATTTGATATTTCAAACAACTCTTATTGCAAAATAAGTTATATACAGCAGATGGATTCATATGAAAATGAAAGTAATTCGGACTTGCTGACCAAAGAAACTAATATTGCTTTTTCATTTTATCCGACCAGTATCCAGATTGACTTGAATTACAAAAAAAGAATTAAAAAATTTGATGATCTCGAATCTGACACTAACAAAGACGATGAATATGAAATTGCTATTGATAAAACAATTTTTCAAAAATTAACACTGCATTTAAATGATATCTATATTGACAGAAAATATAATAATAAACCTGAGAATTATAATGACAATACCGCTGCATTAGATATTCAACTTCGGGTAAAAGAAGCCACTTATGGCGTAGAATTAAAGCGAGACAATATTGAACATGCTTCTCCGTCTGTTTATGAGGCGAACAACAGTGTTTCCAAAATTAAGCCTTATGCAAAATATAATTTTACTAATTCATTAACCGGCGGCATTGAAGCAGGATTAGAAATTGAAAAAAATAAAGATGAAGATATTACTGATACTTATTATAAAGAAAATTTGATCATGTACGTAACCCTGGTTCAAAACCTATTTTAGATAAGCATACACATTATGCGAAGTTTAAAAAAATAGAGCATGGGAATTGGATTCTAACGCATGTATCTCTCTGGAATAAATCATTGCAGGATACTGAAAAACAAAAAGTTTTTATTAAAAATGTAAAAGTCTATAAATATGATTCTTTAAAAACAGATTCAACTCTGGTATGGCAAGCTGATTCCAGCTCACAATTATTTTTGAAAGATGAAATACCTGCATTTCATCCCGGAGAACAGATTAGAGTTGAAGCTGAAATAGAAAATATTTCAGATTCAAATTATTCTCCGCAAAATTTTGTATTTCTGCATCATTCAATTGCAAAAAGAGATCTGATGGAGGAAGTTTCATCACGCATATATGCTAAGGAATATACTATCGGTGAAGGTCTGGGATTGCGTTTTGCAGCTGTCGATGTGCTTAATTCCGAGTGTCTGCAAGATCAATCTCAAGATAATTATAATAGTATGGCATGGGGCATCCCATATCGAGTATCACGTCTTAACGAGACGCAAGACAGCACTGAAATCATGGCTTTACTTGGGGACAGCGAACATTTCCATCCACGAAATGGCATCAATGACGACAACATGCCGATATACAACATGCCGATATTAGAATTACAATCTCCAATTTGGTGGAGAAAATACAAAGAACCTACAGCAAATATTAATATTGTAATTGATAAAAAATTAGATTCAACTGTTCAAGCTACAGCAACTGTTGATGTTACATGGAGTTTAAATGGTGAATTAATTATTCTTACCAAAGGAAATTCAACAAAGAAAAATCCAATTTATTGGACAAAAACAAAAAAAGAAATTAGTGAAGAAGCGATAAGACGTGCAGAATTTGTAAAAGTAAATAATATATGGCGAATGGTAAAGTTTAGTCCAATGGAAATCGGATTAAGTGACATCAGTAAAAAAAGTATAGTTATTCAAAAAATATCGGTTTTGAGAAATTATGACACTATCTGGAAGATCGTAAGCCCTGATCAATATCTTGAAAGAGAGTCAACACTCAAATTGATTAAAGGGGAAAAAGTAAAAATTATCATAGAAGCGCAAAATGAAAATAATTTCCCTATTTTAGTTTATTTACATTATGGTGCGGGACAAAGACGTTTGCTTTTCAAAAATGAAGCGGGTGGTATTTATAGTCTTGAGGTTGATGTTGATACGATATCAGGACTGCATTCTTTAATTTTTGATGCTATCGAAACAAATAGTATAAATGATAAAGATGCTCCATACAATGCAGCAATGTGGAAAATGCCATTAATGGTAACGATAAAATAATTAAGCGCAATCTGTTAGGGCAGGTTTTGCACCTGCCCTAAATAAATAAAAGGGCAACCGCAAGGGTTGCCCCTACAGTATGCTGAATAGTTACAAATTTAAAACAGACAAATATATGCAATTTTTACACTGATATGCAGTTTTTGCACTCACGCCATAAACCTCTGCCAAATCCATTAATGTTATCCGCATTATGAATGAATGGCACTAATGTTGCAACATTTTAATATCCGGAGGATACAATAATGCATAAAAAAAAATCTTGTTTGGAAATTTGCATAATTATTTTTTTAATTTTATTATCCTCGAGTTTAGTTTTTGCTATTCAAGCTCAAGAAAATACTACTCCTGAAAAAAATAAAAAGACCGTTAAATCGGATGCTAAAGCTCTTGAAAAATTCACCAAACAGCGCGCTGAAATAAAAGCTAATCCACACCTTGATCTTGATTGCACGGAATGTCATGCAAAAACTCCCAAAAGAGGAGTTGATACTGTGAAAACCGTAACTTTTATAGAAAATGATTTTAATTCTTTATGCACCAAATGTCATTCTTCCGAAAGCAATATTCATCCTGTAGGCGTAAAACCTCCTTTTCCTGTACCTGAATATTTACCACTAAGCAAGGATGGGAAAAATAATTGCGTCACTTGTCATGATCCGCATGCTAAAGATACAGCCAATGCCTTATTAAGAGGTTTCGATGATGGTCGTTATGTCATGAGAACAGATTTATGCTATGATTGCCATAAAACCGGCTTTGCACAAAACAATCCTCACCTTACTCAAACAGGTAAACGTAAATGCTTATTTTGCCACTCTGTTGAGCCTGAGCTTTCTGATACGGAAAAAACCGTTGCTTTTAAGGTTGCAATTTTTACTTTATGTGATTTTTGTCATAATGTTGTTAAAAAAAATCACCCTATGAATGTTGATGAAACTGTTTCTCCTCCAGAAGAGCTGCCGCGTGATGCAGATGGCAATATTACATGCGCAACATGCCATAATCCTCATGGGACATCAGATACTGTGCATTATTTAAGAAAAGAATATGTGCTTTCACTTGAAGAAGAAAAATATATCAATCCTCATTTTTCCAAAACACATTGCACATCATGTCATTTGACCACTCCGACAGATAGTGATTCAAAAGAAGATCTTAAGAAAAATTTTAAATATAAAGGTAATTTTATCGCTCTATGCAATAGCTGCCATGGTGCAAGCGCAAATATTCATCCTGTGGATATAATACCTCCTTCTACAATGAAAGTCCCCGCTGATTTGCCTCTAAATGATGAAGGTAAGGTAACATGTATCACATGTCATGATGTTGGATTTAATAATAGAGGGATTAAATATTTAATTCGCGGTGGAGATAAATTTTCGGAAATAAATGAATTATGTTTTAGATGTCATAACAAAGAAGATTTTAAAAAACGCAATCCGCACGTAAAAATAAAAGAAGAACGCAAATGCATGTTCTGCCATATTGTCCCTCCTATAGAAGGTGAAGATACAGCTGAAACAGTTAAAATCAAAGGTTCAATTCGCCTATTATGCATACGTTGCCATTCGGATAGACCACATCCCGGTAACTTCAAGCATTGGATAAGGCCATCTATGGTTATTCCAAAGCAATTTCCCTTAGATGATGGCAGTATAGCTTGCTCAACATGCCACGATCCTCATATGGGAGCTCTTGAAATGCAAAGGAAAAAGAAAAAAGCTGATACAATAGACGAAGCAAGCTTAAAGCTAAAAGAGAAGAATGAAAAAGAGCCTTCAATGACAAAAGGATTGCGTTCAGGATTTGCTTGCAAGATGTGTCATATACATTTATAAATAAAATTTTTATTTCGATCCGCTTGGTTGAATATCATAGCTATCCAAATCTTCGCTTAGAGGGATTTGCGCTGTTCCATCTTTATTCATTTTAAATATTTTAGGAGCGCCTTTTCTGTTTGAAACAAAAAATATATAATTACCATCCTGTGACCAGGTTGGATTATAATCATAAGAGCTGTTTTTCGTTAGGTTTTTAGCATTAGAACCATCATTTTCCATAATATACACTTCTTCATTCCCATCTCTGTTTGATGTAAAAATAATTTTTGACCCATCAGGAGAATAGCCAGGCTCATGATCATCACTTTTACATTTAGTTAAATTTTTTATTGTTCCTCCGCCAATATCAATCTCATATATTTCAAGATTAACATCACGATCCGTTGAGAAAACAATTTTTTCTCCACCCGGAGAAAAATTAGATTCAAAATCACGCGATGGATGATTGGTAATATTCATCGGATCACTCCCATCGGAATTCATTATATAAATTTCCATATTTTTATCTCTATCGGAAGAAAAAGAAAGCCTGGAGCCATCAGGTGCCCATGATGGCTCAAAATCATAGCCACCATGATTAGTTAAATTCAATTGATTTGTACCATCGCTATCCATAACAAAAATCTCATAATTGCCATTAAATAGCGTATGATATGCAATTCTTTTATTATCATGTGACCATGCTGGTTTATAATCATTTTCTCCATTATAAGTGAGCCTTTTTAGCTCAGAACCATCTTCATTCATGGAAAAGATCTCGTAATTTGTCGAAGCCAGATCACCTGTTTTTTTTCTTGAACAAAATAAAATTTTTGGATTTTCAAGTTTTAATTTTGATAAATCTTCGCCTTTCATTATTTTATCAAGCTCATTAAGTATTAGCTGCACGGTTTTTTTCACCCTAATATCTTTGTTGGTTTCATAAGCTTGAGTACAAATAGTTATCCAATTCTGAAAGTTTATTTTTTTCTGTGCATATATTCTTCTTATGCTTAATATTGCTTTATCTTTATATAGACCGCGTACAACACCTTTACTATCAACAAATTTATCATCAAAATAATTTTCCATAACTTTCAAATAATATTGCAATGATCTATCATAATCTTCATATTGCGCATCATAAATTCTTGCTATATTTATAAATGCTAAAGCCATAGTGCCTATATAATCCTCCCCTAACATTATCGTGCCTCTGGAATAATTTTCCTGCGCTTTAAGATATGTGTTTATCGCCTGATCATATTTTTTATTTTTTTCATAACACTCTGCTATACGCATATTTATATAAGGAACCAATGGATATCCGAATTCATTTTTCATATCGGGATAATCCAATAATATCTTTTTATAATATTCTATAGCTTCATCATGTTTACCTTCCTTAAACATATGTTCCACAAGCCTAATATGGATGTAGGCAACCAAAGAAAACTTTTTCTGCTCATCATAATCACTAGCATTATCTTCAATTAACATCTTCCAGAGAGCCAAAGATTGTTCATGTTTTTTTCTTAATTCTTCAATTTGCGCCATTTTAAACAATGCTGCCATATGAGACATTAATGAAAAATGAGCAGGCTCAATAAAGACCATTGTTTTCTGATTTGGATAATTTTCAATTAACTGTTGATAAATTTGCCATGCATGTGCATAAGAACCTTGATAAATGAGATTTTCAGCTTGATTGAAATATTCTTGAATAGAAATAGAATTAATATCAAAAATTTCAAATTTTCTTTCATTATTTTTATCTCTTATAAAAAAGGCAATGTTGCGCCCATCCTTTGACCATGAAGGCGGATATACTTCCGAACTAAAATTGGTTATTTGAATAATTATATTTCCCAAAGCGCCTGATATATCATCATTGTTAATAAGCCATATATTTTTTTTATTATCCTTGCGATCACTAATAAAAACAATTTTTTTACCATCAGGGGAAGGCATAGGATATGAATCATTATAATTACCTGAAGTTACAGCTTTCACTCTGCCTGCTTTATCAATCGTGCAAATATTAGAAAATTTTTTATCAATTGATAATTTTTCATAAACTATTGTTGTGTCATTTATCCATTCAGGATTAATTTCATCCGAATCAGTTTGAGTAATTTGAGTCATCCCTGTGCCATCAGGATTTATTGTAAAAATATCTTTATCTTTTAATCTGGAAGATACAAATGCTATTTTTGATCCGTCAGGGCTAAAACGAGCATGCTCTTCATCAGCCGGTTCATAAGTTAAGCGGAATTTATTCGCTCCGCTTGTATCCATTATCCACAAATCCAAATTCCCTGTACCATTAGAACTGTAAACAACCTTACTTGTGCTTGAAGATACTTGCGGATAGAGCTCATCTCCTTCTTCCTGCGTAAGTTTTGTCAAATATTTTTTTTCCATTTCTTCAGGTGTAGAATTCTTCAAATCTTCTAAAGTAACATTTGCAGGTGCGATACATTCCCCGCTTTCTATCGCATCATAATAATAAATATCTAATTTTCTTAAATCCATTTTATATAAATTGTAACTTCCGTCTCTGTCGGAAGTAAATATAATTCCTGTTGAATCACAGAACCACTGTGGGTGTTTATCATCATAAGTAGATTTGATTAACTTAATAATTTTAATAGTTGTATCAAATTTTTCAGCTCTGTATAAATTATTATCATTTTTAATTGAATAATCAGAATATAAAAAGAATTTTCCATCAGGAGAAAAAGTTGGAGCATCTAAAAAATCCTGAATATCTATATTGTCTTCAATCTTAATTTCTTCTTTCGAAATATCATCTTCCTTTTCTTTACTAAAACATAATAATTTATTTTCATGTGAAAAATAATAAAATGATTCTGAATTGTAATCATAATATAAAAGATAATCAGGATAATAATCAATAACATATTGAAAAATTATATCTCCGAATAGAGTGTCCAATCCATATATATATCCCTGGTCTGAAGCAAGAAAAATCATATCATCAAAAAGAATTGGTCTTTTTATTATTCTTTCGGCAATCTTATATCGCCAGTTGACGCTGCCATCACTAATATTCAGAGAAATCAATTCACCATGTTCAGTAGCTAAAAAAATTTTTTCATTTACTGTAGGGGGATTAACTAAAAAAAACTTTCCTAAATTCAATTTCCATATTAAGTTGCCATCAGCAGGATTAACAGAATATAAATTTCCATCAAGAGAAGGAACAAAAAGAACATTATCAATCAAAACCATTTCTGTATATAAACCAGGCCACTCTACGCTAAACTTCCACTTTTCTTTACCATTAGCAGGATCCATTGCATATATATTTTTATCATTATCAGCAAAAATTATTGATGCATTTCTTTTATCAATAACAGGTGAAAAATAAGTCCCAGCCCAACCTGTATTTTTTTTCCAGAGCTCCTTGCCATCACGCATATCCAATGCATATATATGCCCATCCAAAGAACCAATAAAAACTATATTATCATAAATTACAGGGGTATTGCTTATGACATCTTTAGTCTTAAACTTCCACAATTGTTTTCCGCTTCCGGACATAAATGCATAGAGAGCTCCATCCCATGATCCTATATATAACCTTCCTTGATAAAATAAAGGATTTGTTAATATGGCTTTTTTATTGGCATTTTTCCATTTTTCATGGCCATCTGAAGCTCCAAGCGCATATATTTGTCCTTCATTATTTCCAAAAAATAATATTTCATCGGCAATTATCGGTGCGGATTTTATTTTGCTCTTGCATGAAGATTTCCAATCTCTAGTACCATCTTCTTTATAAATTGCTTCTATTACTGAGTTGTCCTTATCTTCCGAAAAAACATAGATCATACTATTTTTATTATCTGTTGATGATATTATAGAAGTAACTTTTTTATCATAATTTTTTTCCCAATTTAGTATAAATGTTTTTTGTCTTTCAGAATACTCCACACCATAAATATTATTTGAAATAATCAATAATAACGTGAATATATTAATATAAAATTTTATTTTTCTCATACAATCCCTTAATATTTTTACTCAATTACAACTTGACTTTATTAATAATTAGTGTTAATATGTAACAATAATTTATTTATAAAATAGTAAATAATTTTTGTTTTAAAAATAATAACATTATGAAATCAACATTGTCAATCTTATAAATTTATTATTATTATGTGCATTGCCAGTATATATTATTTACTACATTTTTTAACGAAAGGAGAATTTTTTATGGCAGGGATCGAAGAAAAAATTGGGAAAAACATCTATAATATCAGGAAAGCAAAAGGTTTAACTCAAAATGATGTTGCTGAAGTTGCAGAATTATCAAATGATTACATCTCATTAATCGAGAGGGCAAAAAGGCATCCATCAATACATATTTTAAATAGAATATCAAAAGGTTTGGGTGTTCAATTATCTGACTTAATAAATGTTGGAGAACATGAATTTAATGATATGGAAGATGAAAAAGTAAAAAGCATCGGAAGAGTTACTGCTTATCTGAAAGATATGGAAATGGATGAAATTGAAGCTGTACATGAAATAACACAAAGAATTTATAATATTAAACACGGCAACAGAAAGAAAAGAACAAAGAAATAATTTCAAATAATAAATCAAACTCGCTTCGCTCGCAATGACACATCAACTTAATGTCATTGCGAGGAGCGTTAGCGACGATAAACCTATAACTTAACACCTATGAGGCATTACGCTCTCCCTCAGTTTTCTTCTAATTTTAATTTATTGCCACCCTGTGTTTTTATTTCTTCCATTGCTTTATCCAGTTGTGCTAAAAATTTTTCTTTATCAACAACTTTTTCCCCTATTACAACCACACTTGACTTGACCTTAATAATATTATCATTTATGACGAATGAAGAGTTGTCTATCCCATCTAAAATACGTTCACCAAGTATATGAGCCCCCTTTTTTACTGTTTGAGGCAATATAATTAAAAAACAGCCTTTTTTATAATGTCCTATTATGTCTACAACTCGAATACATTTTTTAAGAAAAGAACCGAGTTCTTTCAATAAAATCAAAATTGAGCTTTGTCCATAGACTTCTTCCAGCCTATCTATATTATCAATATTTATCATAATACATGATAAAGGATAAAAATAGCGCCGTGCACGAAAAATTTCTTCATCAAATCTTTCCAACAAATAAGTTGAATTATATAAATTAGTAATTTCATCCGTAAGTTTAACTTTTTCCAATTCTTCATTTTTATTTTTTAAATCTTCTTGTAATTTTTGTATCCAGATAAGCTGATTAATCCTTATTGCCAGTTCATCAATACTATACGGACGATATATATATTCGATTAATTCATTTTGAGGAAGTTTAGCATATTTTTTTTCACCTGATGGAAATATAAGAATACGAGGGATATTTTTACCGGCGATTTGTTCGATATATTTTTTTTCAGCTATTTTTGCATTTAGCTTGTTACCCATATTAATTATGATTAATTCCGGGTTTATATTATTAAAAACTTTTTCGACATCATCTAAATAAGGAATAACTGTCACATTATAATTAAGATTTTCCAATGAAACAGTAATATCGCTGTTTTCTTTTTCTATTTCATTAATTACTAAAATACTTATTTTAGGTATTTTCATTAAAGTTATACTCCTAAGTAATTAGAAATTATATAAGTTACTCACAGAAAAAGCAATTAAATTCTTATGAAAATTTTTATAAGAATGGCAATGTGCCATTGTGTGTGAATTTAATTGATTATACCCAGAAGTGTTATGGATTTTTGATTTATTTATATTTTGTTTTGATATTAACATTTTTATTATTCATCTTCTTAAAACATTCTGCAATAGCTTTATATGCATATTCTTCTTCTTCATTATTTTTAATCATCTCCCCAAACCAATCAATTGCTTCACGATATTGTCCGTTATTAGATAAAAAATTCCCCTGTTTCTTTTTTATCCATATTCTAAGCTCGGGTTGATAATAATTTGCTGCTATTGATTTTTCAGCATATTCAACGGTTTTTTCATAATTACCAATTTCATCAAAACAAAAAGCTAAAAGTTTATAAGAATAAGCATCATCCTTATATTCATCAACAGCTTCTTCCAGACATTCAATTGCTTCATTATATTTTTTTAATTTGTACAATGTATATCCGCATTCCTGATAGGATCTTTTATTAATCCTATTTCCATCTTTTCTTACTGCAAGTATTTTTTTTGCATATAAAATCGTATTATTTTTGTCACCCACTTTATTATATGAAAAAGCCAAATATTCATACGAATAATAATCATCTTTGTATTCGGTGATTGCTTCTGTAAAGCAATCAATTGCTTCTTTGTATTTTTTTAGTTCATACAAAAGCGTACCGCATTCTTGGTATGTACTTCGCTCAATTCTATCTCCTGTATTCACGATTAATATTTTTTTTGCATATTCAATTGCTTTTTGTTCTTTCCCTGATTTAGCATAAGAATATGACAATATTTTATAAATAGAAGGATTATCTTTAACTATATTTGATATTTTTTCAAGATAATCTATCGCATCATTATATTTTGATTGCTTATATAAAATATAACCGTAATTTTTAGCTGCAAAACAATTTTTATTTACTAAATATTCTTCAAATAAAATAGCATCTGAATTAAAATTATTTTTTACTATTTCGAATTGTTTCAAAGCTATATTATATTTATGCGATAATGTTGCCAAATTCATATAATGTAAATATATATTCATATTTTTTGGATAAGTCTTAATCCATTTTTCATATATTTTTTTTAATTCATCCCATATTTCCGATTGCTGCAGATAAGTATTATCATATATTGTTTTATCAATTGCTGCCAGATCAAGCATTTGATTTTGAGCTAAAATCAACAGTTTCAAACTTAATATATTTTCACCAGGAATCTTTTTATTGGTCTCTAAAACAAATTCAAACAATTGTTTATATGATTTTCCGCGCCATTTTGGTGAAATATATGACAATTTTTTTTCATGCGCATGGATATTAAACGGATCGGATTTAATCGCATTTTGAAAATATTTTTCCATATCCTCTAATTTTAGATTCAAATCCCTTGCCACTAAAATTAATTCTCCTGATGCATGCGGGTCATTGGGATTCAGATCATATGCTTTTTCCAGATCACTTTTAGCTAATTTCAGTCTTTCACAATTTAAATCCCAGTCTTTTGCGTTAATATTATTACCAGCTTGATCACCTCTTGTTTCCCATGCGTAATTAACATAAAAATAACCTCTTGCAGTAAAAGCTATATATGAATCAGGATTATTTTCACACCATTCGTTTAAATACGGCAGAATATATGGAGCACTGGCAAGTGATGAATAAATATAATCAATTATTACGGAATTTTTATTCAAATCGGCTAACAATAATTTTATCTCTTTTTCAAAATCTATAAATTTTTTTTCTTTAATTAATTTAATTTTTTCATTTATTAATGTTTTTTCGTTCGCTTCCATAGAAGATTTGTGCTTATTTATGGGTGAAATAATAATAGCTGATGCTGCTCGTGGAGTAGGTGCGGATGATAGTTCCCCCTGAACTTTCGTGCTATTAATTGAGCTGCATCCGAAAATAAACAAAATAAATATTGTAATTATAGATAAATAAAATTTATTATTTCTCATTATTTATCCTTATCTATATTATTCCACAAGCGTCTGATAATTGTACGAGTGTTGTGGTTGATGTTCCTACCTCACCAACTACTATTCCAGCAGCATGATTGGAAATATATGCTGCTTCCAGGAGCGTAGCACCGGCAGAAACAGCAAGAATAAACGCACTAATTACCGTATCTCCTGCTCCTGTTACGTCGTATACCTGCTTGGCAACAGTAGGGATATGCGTATATTTATTGTTTTTTTCAAATAAAGTCATACCATTTTCACCTTGAGTAATTAATAAGGAATCACATTCCAATTCTTGTATGATTTTTTCAGCAGCATTTATCAATGTGTTTTCATCTGTAATCTCAATCCCAATTCCATGGCTGGCTTCTAAATTATTTGGAGTAAGAATTGAAACTTTTTTATATTCCTTAAAATGTTTTATCTGCGGGTCAACAGCAATAAAAATTTCATTCTCTTTTAGTAAAGGAATCAACTCAGAAAGAAGTTCAGTAGAAATAATCCCCTTAGCATAATCGGAAATAACTACACCATCCAATTTTTTTATATTTTTTTTAATTTTTTCGATAATTTTTTTTCGTATAGAGCTATTTATTATTTCCGTATCTTCTCTGTCAATCCGCAGCATCTGTTGCTGATGCGCTATAATTCTTGTCTTTACAGTAGTGGGTCTTTTTGAATCAACAATTAGTCCGCTGCTATTTAATCCTCGTTCTTTTATCAGTGATATAAACCTTTTACCATAATCGTCTTCACCGACAACACCAATCAAAAGTGGTTTGCCACCCAGAGCAATAACATTATTAGCAACATTGCTAGCACCACCGAGAATATCGCTTTTGGATATATATTTCACAACAGGAACAGGTGCTTCGGGAGAGATACGGGATACCTTGCCCCAGTAATATTCATCCAGCATTATATCCCCGACAATAGCAATTTGTTTATTTTTAAAATTATTTAATATTTTTTTAAGCCTGATAATATCCACATTAACGATATCATTTATTTTAGACATAAGTTTCTCCGTTTTTATTCTCTTGCAATAAAGTTGTTTTACGCAAATTTTGGCATTCGCATTTTTTTTCTATAAGGAATGTTTCTTTTAACGTTTCAAGTAAGATATTTCCAATGTTTTTATTTTCATTTAAGAATATATCTTTAAGCTCTTCGTGTTCCCAATCTTTAATTATTCCTTCGGCATAATTAACCACCATATATATTCCGGCATAACAAGCGCCTATTTCTCTGGCAAGATATGCTTCGGGACAAATGCTTTGCCCTACAATATCAGCACCCCAGCCTGCAATCATTTTTATTTCTGCACGACTTTCAAAATGCCTGCCATCGGTATTGCAATAAACTCCATTTGTAAATAATTTTCTATCAGGCAAAAGATGTTTTACGGTTTTATCAAGAGCATTACGCAAATCAGGACAAAAAGGATCTCTCATAATAAGCAGATAATTATCAGTAAGGCGTGAAGAGCGCCTTAAAGAGAAATCAATATAATCATGAGGTATAATCAAATCACGAGGTGAAAAATTTTTATTAATACTTCCGACTCCACCCTCAGTAAGAATAAATTTAACTCCTGCTTCTCTGAAGACCCAAAATATTTGTTTTGAAGCATCTCCTCTTTCTGTTCCAGTGCGCCATCCATGCATTTTGCAGGTAAGCACAAACTTATCATTTATGGAAAAAAGTTTAAAACCAGGACTTATACCGAAAGGAGTTGAAAAAAATAAATTTTTTTCAATTATTTTTATATTTTCAATTTCACAATCTTCAGGAAAATTTATAGCAAAAGTACTTGAGCCTCCTATTATTGCATATTCAACTTTTGGTATTTTCATGTTATATTCACCTTGTCTTACTTTTGTTATACAATATACTTAAGCGCATAAGTAAAATCAAGATAAATCATTAAATTATTTAATAGTGACAAAATTATTCTAATTAGCTATAATAATATTCTTGAACGTGAATGGAAGGATTAATATTATGTTTAATAAGTTAATAAAAAAAGCTATTATTACGATATCAATATTATTCATAATAATTCAATTTTGCAATCATAACATAC
>JACRDZ010000080.1 GCA_016212735.1 Candidatus Firestoneibacteriota bacterium
AGAAATACAGCTTCTTTTTGTCTGCGTGCAAGATTATAAAGTCTTTCTCCTTTATAATGCACAGCTGAATACATTGGAGTAATTTGTTCAATCTCTCCCCGAAATTTATCCAAAGTTTTTTCAAGTTCTTCAGCCGGTATAGATTCAACATTTACGGAAGTCAGTAATTCTCCTGTCCTATCCTGTGTATCAGTAGTTTTTCCCAGACACATAGTAGCAATATATTCCTTATCACTATCTAAAATATAAGGTACTATTTTTGTTGCTTCACCTATACAAACTATCAACAATCCTGTTGCAATCGGATCTAATGTCCCTGTGTGCCCAACTTTATTGCAGGTAATTTTTCTTATCTTTTTTACAACATCAAAAGAACTTACTCCCTGAGGTTTATTTACTGCTAAAATTCCGTTTATTAACATTTACTAATTTACACCTATTCTCTCCAGTTCTTCTTCAATTTTATTTAATACTTTTTTTGTTACTGTTTCCAAATCTCCTCTAATATCACAACCGCTGGCACGTGCATGTCCACCACCGCCAAAATATGATGCTATTTTGTTTGTATCCACCAGTTGCTTAGAACGCATGCTCACTTTTACTGTTCCATTCTCTGTTTCCCTGAAAAAAACTCCCATATCAACTCCCTCAATAGCACGAGTATGATTAACAAAACCTTCTGTATCTTCGGATTTTGTAGAAGTTGCTTTAAACATTTCTTTTGTTACAAACATATAAGCTACTTTACCATGTGCATATTTTTTAAGTGTTTCTAATGATAACCCTAAAAGATGCATTGAATTTAATGTATAATTTTCGAATATTTTTTTACTAATTTCCCCTGGATGTAAACCGTATGAAATTAGTTCAGCCACCGAACCAAAAGCTTCGCTTGTTGTATTTTCAAATTTGAAATTGCCTGTATCAGTCATTATAGCAACATATAAACATTTTGCTGTTCCATGATCTATATGTAAATTCAAATACTTCGCAAAACGAAAAATCATTTCGCCTGTTGAAGATGCTTTTCCATCAACATAGTTTAGACTGCCAAAATTAGTATTGCTGAAATGATGATCAATATTAATAATGTTTTTTATTTTTTTTATATCAACAAGAATGTTTCCCAATCTATCAATATTGCCGCAATCCAGAATAATAGCCACATCAAAATCAAAATTTTTGTCATATTTTATGATTTTTTTTTCACTGAAAGGTAAAAATTTATAAATACGAGGAATAGGATCTGTGTCAATAATCTCAACATCTTTTTTCATTTTTTTTAATATACTGTACATTGCTAATTGTGATCCTGATGAATCGCCATCAGGATTTATATGAGAGCTTATTACAAATTTTTTGTTTTCTTTAATAACCTTTGCTATTTCTGATAAAACTTTCATCATTTCCTCTGCTTAGGGCTTGTATCAATTTCTTTTAGAAGTTCCATTATACGGGTTGAACGCTCCAGTGTATCATCAAATTTAAAAATAATTTCAGGTGTATACCTCAATCGTATTCTTTTCCCTAATTCTCTGCGTACAAAACCACGCGCTTGAGCAAGCCCGACAAGAGATTGTGATTTTTGTTCCTCACTGCCATAAACTGTAATAAATACTTTGGCATATCTAAGATCATCAGAAACAATAACATCAGATACAGTTACAAAACCCACTCGAGGATCTTTTATCTTCTTCTGTAAAATATCACTTATTTCTTCATGAATTAATTCATTTACTTTCAACATTCTGCGTGAAGACATAAATTCTCCAAACCTTAAACTACAGCTTCTGAGTTATGTGTTCTATACGATAGGCTTCAATAATATCTCCAGCTTTAAAATCCTGAAAATTATCAACTCCAATACCACACTCAAAACTCGCCTGAACAGATTTTACATCATCTTTAAATCTTTTTAAAGAATTAAGTTTTCCCTTAAATATGTCTTTATCCTGTCTTAATATTTTCACACAGGCATTTCTTATGATTTCTCCTTCAAGCACATAACTACCAGCTATATTCCCCAATTTAGGTATACGAAAAACTTCACGAACTTCTGCTTTACCTGTATAAACCTCTTTTAATAGTGGTTCAAGCATTCCTTCCATAGCCAGTTTAACAACATTTATTATTTCATAAATTATGCTGTATATTTTAATTTCTACATCCTCTCTAGCAGCAAATTCTTCAGTTTTTGGTTCTGTTTTAACATTAAATCCTATTATTATCGCATTTGCAGCTGATGCTAAAATTATATCTGTTTCAGTTATATTTCCAGGAGCTCCATGAATAACCTTGACTTTTATCTGTGGTGTGCTAAGCTGTTCTAACGCTCCTGAAAGTGCTTCAACCGACCCTTGAACATCAGCTTTAATAATAATATTCAGTTCTTTAATATTTCCTTCCTGTATTTTCTTATATAAATCTTCAAGAGTAATATGCTGTTTATCACCCCAGGCTTTTTCTCTTTTAATATCCTGCCTTTTCATGCTTATCTGACGTGAAGTTTTTTCATCACGTGCAACCTGAAATAAATCTCCAGCTTGAGGCACACCTGAACATCCTAAAATTTCAATAGGCGTTCCAGGCCCTGCTTCTTTTATTTTTTTACCTAAATCATTATTCATAGCTCTAACTTTACCATAAATGAAACCTGAAACAAAAACATCTCCGATCCGAAGGACTCCTTCCTGTATTAAAACTGAAGCAACAGGACCTCTTAATCTATCTAATTTTGCTTCAAGAATAACTCCTTTGGCCATTTTATCAGGATTAGCTTTAAGTTCAAGCATCTCAGCCTCCAGGAGAATCATCTCCAGAAGATTATCAAGACCTATTTTTTGTTTTGCAGAGACTTCGACAAAAATGGTTTTACCGCCCCATTCTTCAGGGATGAGACCATATTCTGCCAATTGTCTTTTTACTTTTTCAGGATTAGCTTCAGGTTTATCAATTTTATTTACTGCAACTATTATGGGAACCTGTGCAGATTTTGCATGATCAATTGCTTCAATAGTTTGAGGCATAACTCCATCATCAGCAGCTACAACTAATATAACAATATCTGTCACCTGAGCACCTCGAGCGCGCATTGCAGTAAAAGCAGCATGCCCGGGTGTATCCAGAAAAACAATCTTTCCTTTTTTCAATTCAACCTTATAAGCGCCAATATGCTGAGTTATACCTCCAGCTTCATGATCCATTATATTTGTAGATCTTATAGCATCAAGAAGCTTTGTTTTTCCATGATCAACATGTCCCATAACTGTTACAACTGGCGGCCGAGGCTTAAGCATTGATGCATCTTCTTCTTTATCTTCAATTGAAAGAATATCTTCACCATAAAGAGGGACATGTTCAATTTCGTAATTATATTCACTTGCTACTAATATAGCTGTCTCTATATCCAATTTCTGATTAATTGCAGCAAATATTCCAAGACTTATCATTTTCTTAATAAGTTCTGTTGAAAGTATATTCATTTTTTGAGCAAGTTCACTTACAATAATTCCATCGGAATTTACTTTTATTATGCCTTTTACTGCTTCTTGTTTAATAGATACTTCATCTGCTGCCTTCTCGATAGGCTTTAGTTCTTCCTGTTTGATACTCTCTTCTTTCTCTTTTACTTCTATTTCAATTTTTTCTTCAATAGCAACAGGTTCTTCTATTACATTTATGGGTTTAATTATTGTCTCTTCAACTTTTATTTTTTCTGATTTCTTTACAACTTTCTTTTTTTCAATTTCAATACTTTCAACAGATTTTTCATGTTTGGGTTTTAAAGTTTTTGATTTTTTTACTGATATAGGAATATCTTTATTAATTTCTTTCTGGAGAGAGGTTGATTCAGAAAAAGTCTTTTTTGTAGTATAAATTTTATGTATCATCTTTATTGTTACATCATCCAGAGATGACATATGACTTTTTGTTTTTATACCCAACTCATTCAGCTTTTCAATTAATTCTTTGCTATTAATACCTATTTCAGTCGCAATTTCATGTACTCTACTCACTTAAATCTCCTCCCTGCTTTTATTCCGATTTATTTTTTATTTCCTCTTCAGTTTTTACATCCACTTTCCAGTTTGTAAGCTTGGCTGTAAGTCTGGCATTCTGACCATGTTTACCAATAGCTAGTGATAACTGGCTGCGAGGGACAATAATCATTGCAATTTTATTCTTTTCATCTAAAATCACACTTGATATTTTTGCTGGATTTAAAGCATTGGTAATAAATATTTTTGGGTCTGAAGACCATTGTATTATATCAATTTTTTCCCCGCCTAACTCATAAATTATCGAATGAACACGTGAGCCTTTAATTCCAACACACGTTCCGACAGAATCAATATTACGGTCTGTACTTAAAACAGCAACTTTAGATCTTTGTCCAGGCTCACGTGCAACAGCTTTAATGCTAATAATCTTTTCTGCCATTTCCGGAATTTCCTGTTCAAAAAGCTTATACAAAAAATCATTATGTGCACGCGAAAGAATAACTTTTGAACCTTTTGATGTAATAGAAACCTGAAGAACATAGAATTTCATATGATCTCCAATACTATAATTCTCACATGGAACCTGTTCTCGTTTTGGAAGCACTCCTTCAATTTTACCTATATTAATAATATAATCTTTATTATCTTTTTGATGTATAACTCCAGAAATTATCTGCCCTTCTTTTTCTTTAAATTCTTTATAAACAATTTCCCTCTCTGCTTCTCTTAGTTTCTGCATAATTACCTGTTTTGCAGTCTGTGCAGCATTGCGGCCAAAATCTTTAAGATCCAGATCAATAGAAATAATATCATCTAATTTGATTTCAGGATTAACTTTTTTGGCATCTTCTAAAGAAATTTCCAGAAGACGTATACGTGGTTCTTTAACAACTTTTTTTCTGCATATAAATTTAACTGTATTTTCACTTTCTTCTACCTGAATAGGCAGATTATTTATACCAAAATTTTTACGAGAGGCAGATATTAAAGCAGACTCCACCACTCGGGCCAATATACTTTTTTCTATCCCCTTTTCTCTGGCAATTTGTTCAAATAAATAGACTAATTCGCTAGCCATAGTAAATCCCCTTTCGAGTTACTTCTTGAGCTAAGACCTAAAACTCTAATTCTAGATGTGCTTTTGCAATTTCATGATAACCGAATTTTATATCTCCTGAATCACGTATATTTATTATTAAAAATTCGTTATTAGCATCTTTTATTCTTCCTAAAAAATTACGTCTGGAATTTATTAAAAAATGCGTCTCGAATTTTATTAATTTTCCTTTAAATTTTGCGAAATCCCGCCAATCTCGTAATGGGCGGTCTAATCCCGGAGATGTAACTTCTAAAAAATATTTATCTGTAATAAGATTATTCTCTTCAATTGCTGCACCTATTTTTTCACTTACCTTACTGCACTCTCCTATAGAAACAAGTCCATTTTGTTTATCAATAACAATTCTTAAAATTCTATTTTTCCCCTCTTTTTTAAATGCTATATCAAAAAACTCTAATTCCATAGTTTTTAAAATTGGAATAATAATATCTTTTACGTTTTCAATTAAAGATTTCATATTAATCTCCCCTGAATTTAAAAAATCCTATGCTTCCAGTTGATTACATTCTTGATCCATCATATCTTTTATTAAATTCTTAACAATAGTACATACCTCTTTAATATCAGAAATAACGATTTTACCAGTTCGGCGTATTTTTATTTCTATTTTATCTGCTTCTGTAAAATTCTTCCCAAGTGTTATGCGAAGAGGAATACCAATCAAATCTGCATCTTTGAATTTAACTCCAGGTCTTTCTTCTCTATCATCGATTAATGTTTCTATTCCAAGAGAAGTTAAAGATTGATAAATCTTAAATGCAGAAGTTCTTATTTTTTCATCTCCTGTATTTGTAGGAACTATCTCTGCATGAAAAGGGGCTATACTTATAGGCCATATAATCCCGTTTTCATCATTATTCTGTTCTATTGCTGCAGCCATTGTACGAGAAACACCAATACCATAACAACCCATAATATATATTTTCTCTTCACCGTTTTCATCTGAAAAAGTTGCTTTCATTGACTGGCTGTATTTTTTCCCTAATTTAAATATGTGCCCTACTTCAATTCCCCTGCATATTTTTAATTCCTGATTGCAGTTAATACAAATTTCGTCCGTTTCTTTTAATATTCTTATATCTATATAGTCATTTATATTAAAATCTCTCCCAAAATTAACATTAACATAATGATAATCGGTTTCATTTGCACCAGCTATCATATTAACACAACCTTCAAGAGAATAATCAGCTAATATTCTTATATTTTTTAATCCCAGCGGTCCAGCAAAGCCAACTTCCGCTCCGCTGAAACGTTTTACTGTTTCTTCATCAGATAGATACAATTCATTAGATTGCATATAGTTTTTGAGTTTAACTTCATTAATATCATAATCACCTCTAATCAATACTGCAACTTCGCCTTTGTCTGTATTATAAAATAATGTTTTTATTATTTTTTCTGGTTTTACTCCAATAAAAATTGATAAATCATCTATACTTTTAATCCCTGGAGTAGATATTTTTTGAATATTCACTAATTTTTCTTCTAAAAAATTATTTTTTTTCTTAC
Organism: Candidatus Firestoneibacteriota bacterium; assembly: GCA_016212735.1. The sequence goes on from JACRDZ010000080.1 coordinate 6,634, forward strand.
TGACAGCTTTTTCCATATTTGCAGAATATCCGCAATTTTCACAAAAAACTACAGCATCTTCTCCTGAGTCTGCCTGTACCATAAATTCATGAGAACAAGCTCCTCCAATTGCACCTGTATCTGCTTCAACTACTCTGAATAAAAGACCGCATCGCCTGAAAATATTACTATAAGCATCATACATGTCTTTATATGTTTTTTCCAGAGATTCTTCATTTGAATGAAAACTATATGCATCTTTCATACAAAATTCACGCCCGCGCATTACTCCGAATCTTGGTCTTATTTCATCTCTAAACTTTGTTTGTATCTGATAAAAAAGCAACGGCAATTGCTTATAAGAACGTATTTCATTTCTTACTAAATCCGTAATTACTTCTTCATGAGTAGGCCCCAGCGCAAAAAAATGATCATTTCTGTCAGAAATCCGCATTAATTCCTTGCCATATACTTCCCATCGTCCGCTTTCATCCCATAATTCTCTAGGACTTAATACAGGGAGAAGAACTTCCTGCCCATTTTTTTTATTCATTTCCTCTCTGACAATATTTTCTATCTTAGTTAACACTCTTTTCCCCAGAGGAAGATAAGAATAAATCCCGGACGCTACTTTTCTTATATATCCCGCTCTTAACATAAGTTTATGGCTTATCACCTGAGCCTCTTTAGGCTCTTCTCTTAATGTAGGAATAAGATATTGCGACATTCGCATAATTTATTTTTATTTTCCTCTTCTTATAAATAGAGAACAGACAAAAAGACAATTATATTTTGTCCATTGTCTTCTGTCTGTCCTCTGCCATATATCTTTTTTCTATTCAGTCACTACCTGAGTTTTTTTCTTTTTACCTTTAATAGGCTCATGCGGCGCAGCTTCTTCTTCAATATATTTCTCAATAATTTTCTCTTTTATCTCCAGAATATTTGATGGTTCTAAAGGCTTTTCTTCTTTCTTTACAGCTTCTTCAATTTCAGGTTTTGCTTCACTTACTTTCTTAGCATCATAAATAGCACGCCCTTCAATAACAGCATTAGCTATAATAGATACAAGAAGTTTTATCGCTCTTATAGCATCATCATTCCCTGGAATAACAAAATCAATATCTGTTGGATCACAATTGGTATCTACTACTGCAACTGTTTTTATACCAAGCTTATAAGCTTCAGCCAAAGCAATTTTTTCTTTCTTTAAATCAACAACAAAAATTGCACCTGGAAGCTTTTCCATGTCTTTAATTCCGCCTAAATTTTTTTCTAGTTTTTCTTTTTCTTTTCTTCGTGCTATAGCTTCTTTTTTGGTTAATAAATTTAATGTTCCATTAATTTCCATCTCTTCCAATTCTTTAAGACGTTTTACGCTCTGACGGATAGTTTTAAAATTAGTAAGTGCACCACCCAGCCAGCGATTATTAACATAAAACATCTTACAACGTTGAGCTTCTTCTGCAATAGCACTTTGTGCTTGTTTTTTTGTTCCAACAAAAAGAACAGGTTCACCTTCTGCAGCAACAGATCTGATAAACTTATAAGCTTCTTTAATTTTATTTGATGTTTTTTGCAGATTAATTATATAAATACCGTTTCGTTCCCCAAAAATGTATTTAACCATTTTTGGATTCCAACGGCGAGTTTGATGTCCAAAATGCACACCTGCTTCTAATAATTGTTTCATTGATACAACTGCCATTTAATTACACCTCCCCTCTATTTATAATTTATAGATTATATCTTATACTTTAACTTTTTCATAGTATCATATTCTTATATTTAAAACAAGAAATTTTACAGAAAAACAACAATAGAGACAATAGAAATTAGTTTTAAGTCTTAAGTTTTAAGTCTTAAGTCTTAAGTCTTAAGTTTTTAGTTTTTAGTTTTTAGTTTTTAGTTCTAAACTTATAACTTACTACTCAAAACTTATAACTTTGAAATTC
>JACRDZ010000081.1 GCA_016212735.1 Candidatus Firestoneibacteriota bacterium
AATGTAGTTGCTCGATTCATCGAGCTAAATTATGAACTTTGAAATTTCTATACTTTAAAATAAAAATATTTTTGATCACTTGCTTTATTAGTTGAACGAGCTTCGACATTGTCAAAAATTACCGCCTTTGTTATACCATTACGTGTTGTATCATCCACCTGAATAATGTCTGCCAGCCCATTCCCGTTAAAAACTGCCCTGCCATCTAATTCTTAAAATATCGTTGTTTAATTTAACATTATTTTCATTGTTAAATTCATACTCAATTTGCAATAAAGTCATTTTATTAAAATTCCATATAACACCGCATGTTGTTTGATATAGATCAAATGTATATGTGTTTTTCTTATTAGCATCTTCATTCAAATTATTAACTAATTGTGAATATCTGGAATAAATATCTAATTTTGTAAATATGCTTCTTGATATAGCAAGAACAGACCATGAATCAACATTATATTCACTGGTAGTGCCATATATATATTCACCTTTTAAATCAACAGGTAAATTTGATTTTAAAACAATATCTCCGCCAATTCTTTGTTTTTTTCTATCAGTTTTTGATTTAAAAGCAGTATAGGCTGTCCCAAGTTTTTTGGTTAGAGCTTTTAAATCATCACCTGTTAGTTTTCCTGCTAATGCAGAAGTCCCAATCTGAAGACCCTTTACTGGAATTAGTTCCAATCTCATTGTAATGTCTTTATCCTGATTTTTATCAGATTCGCCCAGTTTATCTGAAATAAAGCTAATAGGAGTAAATCTGTTATCTCCAGCATTTGTAGAATCAAGTTTAGAACCATTAAACAATCCTAATCCAAGATTTAAATAATCTGACTTGCGATAATATTCTATTCCTACCTGTCTATCTCCAGTAAAAGCTCTTCCAGTTAAAGAATAATCAACAGAAACTCTTTCACTATCACTTTGAGGTAATCCAAAACTTTTCCATCTATATTTACCTGCTTTTATTGAACCATTAATAAAAGGTATGCTATTATATTGAACTAAAGCATCTCCAATTTCAATTTTACTATTTGCTTTTACCAGAATCTGTCCTTTAATTAAAATATCATCGTCAATATCAGATTCAACATATGGTTCAAATCGAAATGGTGAAAATGATCCAAATTGGTGCTGCGCATTATCATATCTAACTTCAACTGTCCCTCCTAATCTTATTGTTTTAACTGGTTTTACAGGTGTAACTTTTGCTAATTCTGCAACTTCTTCAGCACTAATAAAATTCAAAAAAGAAAAACTTGCTAAAAATACTAAAACTTGAATTATTTTCATTTTTCCTCCTTTTTAACTAGCACTTCATAATTGTACGCATTTTATAGAAAGCTCTTTTAATTGTTCCTGAGTTACAGGAGATGGAGCTTGAGTTAAAAGACAAACACCCTTTTGTGTTTTTGGGAATGCAATCACTTCTCTTATGGATTGCGCACCTGTTAAAAGCATAATTAAACGATCCAGCCCAAAAGCAATTCCGCCATGCGGCGGAGCACCATATTCTAATGCCTCCAATAAGAAGCCAAAACGTTCTTCTGCTTCCAGAGATGATATTTTCAGAAGTTTAAACATTATTTCCTGCATCTGTCTTGTATGAATACGTATGCTTCCTCCTCCAATTTCTGTTCCGTTTAATACTAGATCATATGCACGTGCGTATATCGAAGATAAATCCAGTGTATTTTCCAGTTCGCTAATATTTTTATATAGAGGAGAAGTAAACGGATGATGCATTGCAACATATCTTTTATCTGTATCAGAATATTCAAATAATGGAAAATTTGTAACCCATAAAAAATTATATTTAGTATTATCTATTAATTTCATTCTCTCTGCAATACTAAGCCTGAGATGCCCCAGAACTTCAGCAACTATTTTCTTTTTATCTGCGGCAAAAAGCAATATATCTCCTGTTTTTGCTCTTAATTTTTCCCGAAGAGCATTCAATGTTTCCTGAGGGAAAAATTTTGTTATTGAAGATTCTATCCCTTTTTCAGTGACTTTCATCCATGCAAGACCTTTTGCACCAAAAATACCTGCATATGCTGTTAAATCATCTATCTCTTTTCTTGAGAAAGAAGCACATCCTGGTGCACATATTGCTTTTACCTGATCTCCTTTTTCTAAAGCATCAAGGAAAACTTTAAATGAAGAATTCTTAATAATAGAAGCAACATCTGTTAATTCTATTCCAAACCGGGTATCTGGTTTGTCAGAGCCATATTTTTCTATGGCTTCATCATATGTTATGCGCTGTATTGGAGAATCAACTTCAAGTGAAAATATATCTTTTAAAATAGTTTTTAGCATATTTTCAGAAATTCTCATTACTTTTTCTTCATTTACAAATGACATTTCCATATCAATCTGTGTAAATTCAGGCTGACGATCAGCTCTTAAATCCTCATCGCGGAAACATTTTACAATCTGGAAATATCGATCCATACCGGATACCATTAAAAGCTGTTTAAAAAGCTGTGGAGATTGAGGCAGAGCATAAAATTTGCCCTGATTTAATCTGCTTGGGACAAGATAATCACGTGCACCTTCAGGAGTGCTTTTAGTAAGCATTGGTGTTTCTATTTCAAAAAACCCATTCTGAGACAGGAAATTACGAACTCCCATACAGACTCTGTGGCGTAAAATAAGTTTTCCCTGAAGTATCGGACGCCGCAAATCAAGATATCTGTATTTTAAACGTAAATCTTCCCCTACTTCATCTGCATCTTCTATAATAAAAGGCGGAGTCTTCGAAGTATTCAAAATATTTAATTCAACAGCCTTTACTTCTATTTTACCTGTAGATAGCGACAGATTTTCCGTTCCTTCAGGTCTTTTTGTTACTTCACCTTTTACAGCAATTACATATTCACTTCGTAATACATGCGCTTTTGCATGAACTTCCTCACTTATAAGAGGATTAAAAACCGTCTGTACAATTCCTGAGCGGTCACGCAAATCAATAAATACAACTCCACCATGATCACGCCAGTTTTGTACCCAACCCATGATTATTACAGTCTGTCCAATCATACTATCACGAAGCTCACCGCATAAATTTGTACGTTCTAAATCCCCGGAAATATCTATTTTCATATTTTTTATCTATTCTCCTATTTCTTTTTCTGAAGTTTGTCCTGAATCAAACCAACTATTTCATATAAATTAACTTCAGTTTGTTCTGTGGTTTCCATATCTTTAAGCATTACTATTCCGCGTGAAATCTCATTATCACCAATAATTACTAAAAATTTACTTTTTATTTTACTGGCATAACTTATCTGATTTTTTAAACTTTTATCTTCATATAAAGATTCAACATGAATGCCTTTATTTCGCAATGAATGAATAATTGTAAACGATTGAAAAGACGCTTCTTCTCCAACAACAGATACAAATACGTCCACTTCGTTTTTAAAAGGAATATTTACTTTTTGATCCTGAATGGCAAGCACAAGCCGATCCAGTCCCATAGCAAATCCAATACCAGGTATAGACGGACCTCCAAGTTCCTGTATTAAATTATCATACCTGCCGCCTGCTGCGACAGCATTTTGCGCTCCAAGATTTTCATAAGCTATTTCAAAAACTGTACGAGTATAATAATCTAATCCTCTAACCAGATATTTATTATGAACATATTCTATCTCCACACTATCAAAATATTTTTTTACTTGAGTAAAATGTGACCTGCATTCATTACATAAAAATTCAATTATATCCGGAACAGAAGACAATATCTCTTTACATGACGGATTTTTGCAGTCAAGAACACGTAATGGATTTCGAAAAAGGCGATCCTGACAATCTTCACATAGTTCTTTTACTTTTTTTTCTAAAAAATTCTGCAAATTTTTTTTATATTCTGACCTGCATTCTTTACATCCAACTGAATTTAGCTGTACATTTAAATTTTTAAGTCCAATACTTTTAAAAATATGAACCAGCATGGATATGATTTCTGCATCCAAATAAGGATTCATGCTTCCAAGAGCTTCTGCTCCAATTTGTGTATGCTGACGGTATCTGCCTGCCTGAGGACGCTCATAGCGGAACATCGGACCTATGTAAAAAAGTTTAGTCACTCCTGGCAAAACATACATTTTATGTTCCAGATATGCTCTTATTATCCCTGCTGTACCTTCAGGACGTAAAGTAATACTGCGGTCTTTTTTGTCAAGAAAAGTATACATTTCTTTATCAACTATATCTGTCCCTTCTCCAATTCCTCTAACAAAAAGCTCTGTTCTCTCAAATATAGGTGTTTTAATTTCATTATAACCATATAATGGAAAGAGTTCTCTTGCAATTTTTTCTATATAATACCATTTAATATTTTCTTCTGCTAAAATATCTCTTGTGCCACGTACTGCTTTAATTTCCATAAAATATTCACCTCATTAGATTTTTTAAGTTAAATGTATTAAATAAACTAACATACTGGTTTTTCTTTTGTCAAGGTTAAAAATTTATTATACCATAACTTAGAAGTTTCTTGACAGCTCTTTTCTTATATGGTTAAATTATCTCAATCTATTGTAACAAAT
>JACRDZ010000078.1 GCA_016212735.1 Candidatus Firestoneibacteriota bacterium
ATTTTTATGTCTGATAACACCATATGCAAGCTCAGTAATTAAATTTCTTTCTTTAATATCAAGCTGAGTGTTTTTAAGATAATTGCTTAATAAGATATTTACATATCCGTTATTTGCTTCAACTTTATTGATTATATCAAGGACTATGCTGCGTTCATTCACTTTTTTCACAATATAATATTATAGCATATATTTATCTGTCATTTCGAGGTAATTTGATATTCATCTTATATTTTGGATATCCAACCATTATAGCTCCGTAAATTTTTCTGGATTTATCCAATCCGATAAATTTATTAATTTTTTGTGAGTTCATCATCGCAGCAGATATGAGTTGTCCTGCCCAGCATGTACCCAAGCCCATAGTTAATGCTACGAGCTCCATATTTCGTATGGCAATAGCACTATTGGTATATCCAAGCGAATTCATTTTATGCCCATGTACAAGTATAAGTGAGGTGGCATTGCGCAGAATCATTCCTTTTAGTTCATTATTTTCTCTTCGTCGTTTAATTATTTTGTGTGTATTCCTATAATGTGCGGTTAATTCATCGCCAAATTTTATTGAAAGAAATTTTCCGATTAATCCATTGTCAGAAAAAAATTTAACACCGCCATTCCATAATACATCTATAACCAGTTCTTCCAGCGCATTTAATTTTTGCTCATCATTGACAATGAAAAACCGTTCGGTTTGCAAATTTCCCGAAGTACCTGCATGAATAGCAGATTCAATCATCTGATCGATTAAATCCTTCGGCACTGGCTCAGCTTTAAAACATCTTACTGAGCGTCTTGAAAAAATTAAATTTTTGATATCATCAGCTGTAATATTAATTTTTTGTAATTTTTCAAAATTAATATTAGAAATCGATTCATGGGATATCGCTTTAGCAGGACACAGAGCAACACAATGTGCACATTTATTGCAAAAATCAGGATATCTTACGGTAATAACTTTTCTATCGGAAATCTTTTCAAATTTAAATACATAACACGGACAAACATCATAGCAAACTCCGCAATTATTACAAATGTTTTTATTAATTTGAATCATTTTTCATATCCTTCTTCCTGTTTTAGATACACCAGAAGTGCGTAGGGTATTATCCTAAAGCAATCTCTTTACATTCTCACCGAAAATTACTGTATATCCCTAAAAATATATTTGTTTTTTTTATCTTTTCTGTTATATTATATATTAGCTTCCAATTATTAACTATTCAAATTATTCGAAAATAAATAAGTGCAATATAAAGATTTTATTTTTTTGTATTTATATTCAAATGCAAATAATTATGAGTAATAAAATCTAATAAATAATCATATTAGACCGATTATTTAAATAACAAAAATTAAAAAATCACAACACTCCAAACAACAATATAAAAATTAATTAAAGGTGATATAAATGAGGGATATGCAGAAAATATTTGAACATCTTAACATGGATGTCCAAAATGGTTTGTATATAACTAAGGTGCATATTATACTCCACTAAAGAATATCTGAATATTATTGTAAGCGGTTCATCTACTTTAAAACTTTCTGAAGATAAAGAATTTCTTACAGGAAGAAAAATAGAATTTCACATGAATACATTTTCTTTTTTAGAATATTTATGGGCGCGCTCTTCTTATAAATATGATTTCTCATGGAAAATATCTGATAGCCTAAAATCATTACTGGAAGGAACATTTATCTTTTCTTTCATTAAGCCGTATCATACAAATATACGAAAAGAAATATCAAAAATGCCAAAAGTATATATAAATGATTTTGGGCTAATTAAGTTTGCGCGTGGACTTGAGTTTAATAATTATATGCTTATTGCCGGAGAAGAAATAGAAAATTATGTATACAATAATTTAAAGAATAAATTTGAAAAAGATTATATATATTTTTATAGAACAATATCAAAATCAGAAATAGATTTTGTTATTAAAGATGAAAATAAATTTATTCTTGTTGAAGCAAAATTTAGAAACGAGCCGAAATATCCATCCGCTATAAAAAAATTTAGCGATGAATATCAAAATATTAATAGTGTAATGATTATTACAAAAGATTTATTGGATAAAAAGGAAAATGTTATTTATCTTCCGGCGGTGTTATTGCCATTTGTTGATTTTGATAGATAATTTTTTATAAAGATGTAGAATGTTATTTTGCAGGAAGCAAGAAAACAAAATGTTGACATTATTCATCGGATGATATATCATGATATTGTACGTTTCATCGGACAATATTCATAGAGGTGAATTTAAATGAACAGCGAGCAAATAATAAAAGCGCTTCTTTTATGGAATTTCTGGGAGAAAGATATTGATACGGGAATACCAAGAAGTGAATATTTAAATAGTATAAATAGATATTTAACAACAGATGAAATTATAGTCTTATCAGGGGTTAGACGGTCGGGGAAAAGCACCATTCTTCTGCAAATGTTAGAAAGGTTGGGAACATTGGGTAAGGGCTATTTATGATCGTAAAGAAAATGTAAAAATATTTGTTACCGGTTCCAGCGCCGAACTTTTATCATCGGAATTTTCTACACTGCTTACAGGAAGGCATCTTCAGATATTTGTTACACCTTTAAATTTTAAAGAATTTTTAAATTTTAGAGAGATAAAAATAGAAGCTGATAAATTATGGTTGATAAAAAATAGAGATAATTTAAGAAAGCTTAGTTTGGAATATTTAAAAATTGGCGGTTTTCCAAAAATTGTTCTTACAGAGGATGAATTGTTAAGGCATGAGCTACTCACTCAATATTTTAACGATATTATCACTAAAGATGTAACAGAAAGACATAAGATAAAAGATGTGGACAAACTTAAGAGTTTAGCTTTGTTTTATTGTACTAATTTTACCAGACCATATACTTTTAATAAACTAAAAAGTATCCTAAATTTTTCTGTATCATTGGATTCTATTCATCGATTTTCTCACTATATAGAAGATTCATTTTTAATTTATTTTTTGCCAAGATTTTCTTTTTCTCTAAAAAATCAAATGCAAACAGATCGTAAAGTTTATATGGTGGATAATGGAATGCATAATGCCGTAGCGTTTAAATTTTCAGAAGATAATGGTAAATTATTGGAAAATGCAGTTTTTCAGCATAATTATTGCTGAAGGTGAAAATCAAAAAGTTAATATTTCAGGATTTGACATGGATATAATTCCATTCTATGAATGGGCACTGGATTTGGTTTAATGAGAATATTATGAATAACGAATCAATACATTTCAAGAGCTGGTATGCAGGAGATTAAAAATGCATGTAGGAAGTAAAGGTGTAAAGTGGGACAGATAAAATAAACAATATTGACAAAATTTGAGTGGCAACTTATCATAATAATATAGTATTATGATAATATAGGTGAAAAATGGATGTTAAAGAAAAAGTGGATTATTGGCTTGATATAGCATTTTATGATCTTGATACTGCTTATGTCATGCTAGAATCAAAACGTTTTTTATATGTTGGTTTTATGTGCCATCAAGTTATTGAAAAAATATTAAAAGCATATTTTTGGAATATAAAAAAAGAAGAACCCCCATATACTCATAATTTACTTATTTTATCTGAACGATCGGAAATCGAAAATTTGTTAAATGAAAAACAAATAAGATTAATTAATGATCTTATGCCTTTAAATATTCAAGCTCGTTATCCAAAAGATAAAGATTTGTTACTTAAATTTCTTGATTATAAAAAATGTGAAGATTTATTTGAAGATACAAAGGAGTTCTATCTATGGATAAAAACATTATTGAAGTAATAAATAAATATACTGATATAGTAAAAAGATATATTCCAATTGAAATGGTTGTTTTATATGGTTCTTATGCAAAAGGAACAGAACGTAAATATAGTGATATTGATATCGCAATTGTTGTTGATAAAATAGATGGGAATTATTTAGAAATAAATAGTAACTTATTTAATCTGGTCAGATTAGTAGACAGACGTATTGAGCCGGTATTATTAGATATGCATAATGATAAAAGTGGATTTTTAGAAAGCATATTAAAATATGGGAAAATTGTTTATAGTAATAAAAATGCAGCATAGTGAAAATATCAGTATTGTAAAGAGTCAGAACTATTTTGTTCTATAGTTCTGTCGTTTTATTGCTCTGTAACGATACATAATTAATGCATGGAAATCCGTGCGTTTTGATATATCCTTGCATTTGTAACTCAAGGCTTTTAGCCATGAAGTATCATAAATATCAAACCTAAAGCGGATGTTCCCTTTTAATTTACGCAACAAAACGCAAGACGGACATGAATTGGACGAAGCTCCAGTTCAACTGTTTTACTACTTCGGAAGGCAGATTCTACTAATGCAAG
>JACRDZ010000006.1 GCA_016212735.1 Candidatus Firestoneibacteriota bacterium
AAAATTGCAAGAAAGTATTAACTGATGAATTTTTTGGAAAAGTAACATTAATACAATTGGAAGTTTCCCATCATGAAATGGAGAGAGCTCCGGTTGCCCTTGATAATCCAAAATGGGCAAAACCATTTGAGTTTTTCTACAGCTTTGTAAAACTGCCTAAATACGGCGGAGTTGATCCGACAGGATTTATGGCGGTATTTTTTCCTATAATATTTGGTATGATGGTAGGAGATATTGGATATGGTATAATTATTTATGGCATTGCGATAATGTTTAAAAAAGCATCAAAAGGAAACGATTTCGCGGCAGTTGTTCACGGAGTTCTTAAGTTATCATCAATTGGAGCTATAGTATGGGGTTTTGTATATTATGAAGCTTTTGGTGATTTGTTGGAAAAAATGGTACCTATTCATCCGCATATTATCATGGAAACACCTTTTAGGATAGGATTTCCATTAAACAGAATGGAATTCATGCAAGCTTTGCTTGTTCTGTCAGTAGTAATGGGAATGACCCATATAGGATTTGGATTATTTTATGGAATTAAAAATGGTTTGGCTGAACATAATAATAAACATGCTTTAGAAAAAGCCGGAATGCTTGGTATCTTTGCAATTGGGCCTCTATTCCTTGTTCTCGGTGTTATGGGAAGCTTTTTTACAGCACTGGGTGGGATAATAATGTTTGCAGGCTTGATTGCTACGGCAGCTGGTGGTGGAATTAAAGGAGTTATAGAAATATTTGGTACGCTTAGCAATGTGTTTTCATATGCGCGTATTATGGCAATCGGACTTGCGGGTGTTATTCTTGGAGTAGTTGCAAATGAATTAGGTAAAGGTATGAGTGGGATGGGCGGTACTGGAATGGTAATCGGTGGATTTTTTATTGCTGCATTTCTTCATATAATTAATATAGTTGTTAGTGCGTTTAGTCCTTCTATTCACACTTTGCGTTTGCATTTAGTTGAATGTTTTACTAAATTCTACGAACCAGCAGAGAGTGAATATAAACCTTTTAAAAAGACAGGGGGTGAATGAACATGGCAGAAGGAGCAGAAGTAGTTGCAACAGCAGTAACAATGCCTCAAGTTTGGAAAACAGTGGCATTAGTAGCAGGAGCAGTGTTATCAGTTGGCATAACAGCATTGATGACAGGTTATACGCAGGCAAAAATTGGTCAAGCAGGTTGTGGTGCAATGGCAGAAAAACCAGAAGTAGCAGGTACGGTGTTCATATTGGTTGCTATTCCTGAAACAATGGTTGTTCTTGGATTTGTTATCGGAGCTATGGTTTTAATGTTCTTGAAATAGTTTTAGAAACAAAATTTATAGCGAAAACCGTCCGTATTTGCGGGTTTCAATTTTGAAATTTGTCCCATGATGTAAATAAATAAAAAACATCTGGGTGCGTGACGGTTTTCAAACTAAGCGATATTTATATCGCTAGATTAAAAGATTAGATTATGATAGGGAGAGATGATGCTATGTCGTTAGATAAAATATTTGATTCTCTTGATGAAGAAGCTGTACGTCAACGTGAAGATCTATTGGTTAAAGCTAAATCTGAAGCAGAAAAAATTATTCAGGAAGCTGAAGAGGAATCTCAGCGAACAGTTCAGTCGCATATTGAAAAAATGAATGTTACGCTTCGTGGCGAACGTGCAAGAATTCAAATTGTAGCTGAGCTGGATAGAAAAAGAAAAATAATTAAAGCAAAAGAAGACCACTCATCTAGTGTGTTTTTAGAAGTTGAAAAAAATTTAAAAGCTTATAGAGAGAAGCAGGAAGCTTATAAAAAAGTGCTTAAAGGATTACTTATTGAATCCTTAAATGAAGTTAAGGGGAAAAATATTATAGTTATTGTGGATAAAAAAGATGAAGCTTTAGCTAATAATATTTTAAAGGAATTGAATTTAAATCACGAAATTAAGGTGGGAGATGATTGCATTGGCGGTATTTCTCTCCAGGTCGATGGTAATCGTGTTAAAGTTTTTAATACATTCGAGTCACGACTAGATAAAGCTAAAAAAATAATTAAAACTCAACTTACTGAGGTGCTGTTTGGTGCTTGAAATACAATCTGAAGTGCTTCAAGGTAATTATGGATATGTAAATGCTCGAGTAAGAGCGATGAAAAGTGTTCTTCTTGGACGAGAATTTTATGAAGATTTATTAAAAACAAGCGATTTCTCTGGCATAATGGGATTGTTAGATAAAACTCCATATAAAACTGAGATTCAAGAGTGTGCTATTTCTCGCTCTGGAGTTGAAGGAATTGATGAGGCTCTCAAGAGAAACTTAGCGCGAACCTTCCGAAAAATTTTAAGTTTTGCAGGAAGTGAACCGCGAGAATTGATTTTAATGATTTTAGGCAGATGGGATCTGCACAATATAATAACTATTTTACGCGGAGTACATATAAAAGTACCAACAGAACAAATTCTTGAGAGTCTTATCCCCGCTGGTGAAATGGATGTGTCTCCATTGAATCAGCTTGCTAATGAGCAGAGCATTAAGGGTTGTATTGATGTTCTTGCAACATGGGGCTCTCCATATGCTCGTGTATTAAATGAAAAATATGGAGAATATGTTGAAGAAAATGACATCTCTATATTAGAATTAGCCCTGGATAAAGCGTATTATGCAAATGCATTGGAAAAATTAAAAAAAATTGGAAATATTAATTATAAGATAGTAAAAAATCTTATAGTTTATGAAATAGATGCTATTAATGTTACAACAATTTTGAGGCTTCAAAAGTTAACAATAGAAGATCTTCTTAAAAGAAGGAAGATGGCTCAGGAAGAAGAGAAAAAAGAAGTAAAAGCTGAACCTGAAGGGTATATATCAAAAACTAAAGCCTGGTGGCGGGAGATGACCACTCCAATTGAATCGTCGGATAAGAAGAGTAATATTAAAGAATCAAAATTATCTATTTTTTGGGATAATTGTAAACGTTTATTGAAATTAAAATATAAAGAGTATGAAAAGGCTAAAGAGATATTGTATAAAAAGATCGCACAAGAAAAAAGTGTTTTTAAGAAAATAAAACTTTTCTTGAACGCTGATTTATTTAAAACGTCTAATAAAAAAGCAAGCAAAAATAAATCGGATTTTAAATATCTGCTTAATGATATTAAACAGGCATATAGAAAAATTGAGGGAATACTGCTTAAAGCTAAAAAAGCTGAAAACGAAGATGAAGCAAAAAAACAAGAAGAAGCACAAAAAAATGAAGAAATGAGACGAAATCGTATTGAAGAATTTTATATTCCGGGTGGTAATGAAATTAATAAAGAGCATTTCATAAATGTATGTTTAAATCTTGATGTTGAAAAAGTAGTTAAAGACCTGGAGCAAACTTCTTATGGAAAAGCATTAAGAGATTTGATGGATCGCTATCAGGAATATAATACTCTTTCACTGTTAGAGCGAAAAATCGAAGAAATGATAATTACAAAAAGTGTTGGAACATATAATAAAGGTCCATTATCTATAGGTATTCCAATTGGTTATATCTGGAAGAAATATAATGAAATTGTAAATTTGAGAATTATTGTTAGGTGTAAAGGTATTGGAATGCCGGATAGAAAAATACGTGAGGAGCTAATAATTGTATAAAGTCGTTGTAATTTCTGATAAAGATACAGTATATGGTTTTAGGCTCGCCGGGATAGATGGGTATGAAGCTACAAATGGCGAAGAAGCCAAAAAAATTTTAGTATCGTTGCTTAATGATGATACTATTGGAATAATAGGGCTGAATGAAGGATTTATAACAGCTATAGATCAACGTACCCAGGAAAAGATTGATAGTGTTTATCGTCCGATAGTTGTTGCTTTGCCTGTTAGAGATAAACTCGATTTGTCAGACGTTGGTAATGCCCGACGTGGTTATCTGGCACGCCTTATTCGTAAAGCTATTGGATTTGATATTACCTTGGGTAAAAAATAATATCTTTATCTAAAATAATTAATAAATATTGCCGATAATTGATATAAATAATAATTGACTATAAAAGTGAGGGTAACGATATGTTAAAAGGCAGAATTAGTAAAATATCAGGACCAGTTGTTATAGCAAAAGAGATGACTGGCGCAAAGATGTATGACGTTGTTAAGGTTGGTGATTTAAAGTTAATAGGTGAAATTATTCGTCTGGAAGGTGACAAGGCAACGATTCAGGTTTATGAAGATACATCAGGATTGATTGTTAATGATTATATTATTAGTACTGAAAAACCACTTACTATTGAATTAGGACCGGGACTTCTAACATCAATTTATGATGGTATTCAAAGACCATTGCCTGAAATTGCCAAAGAGCATGGTGAGTTTATATCAAGAGGTGTTGAAGTTTCAGCTTTGGATACAAATAAAAAATGGGTATTTAAGTCAACTGTAAAAGTTGGGGATCAGGTTTCAGCCGGAGATGTTGTTGGTATAGTTAAAGAAACTGAAATATTTGAACATAGAATTATGGTTTCTCCTGAAGTGCAGGGTGTACATAAAGTTGCTAAAGTTGTTAAGGATGGGGAATTTACTGTTAATGACACAGTAGTTACATTAGAAAATAATTATGAAATAAAATTAAAACAAATATGGCCTGTTCGTATAGCAAGACCATTTAAAAAGAAATTAGATCCGGATGTGCCATTTTTAACAGGGATGAGAATATTTGATACATTTTTCCCGATTGCAAAAGGTGGAAACGCAATAATACCTGGACCATTCGGCAGCGGAAAAACAGTTACTCAGCAGTCCCTGGCTAAATGGGCTGATGCAGATATTATTGTGTATGTTGGATGCGGTGAACTTGGAAATGAGATGACAGAAGTTATTGTTGAGTTCCCGCATTTGATAGATACAAAAACAAATTTACCTTTAATTCAAAGAACAAAACTTGTTGAAAATACTTCAAATATGCCGGTTGCTGCACGTGAAGCATCAATTTATACAGGAATAACACTTGCCGAATATTTCCGTGATATGGGATATAATGTTGCTATGATGGCAGATTCTACATCACGTTGGGGTGAAGCATTGCGTGAAGTTTCTGGTCGTCTTGAAGAAATGCCCGGAGAAGAAGGTTACCCTGCATACCTTGCTACAAGACTTGCAAATTTTTATGAAAGAAGCGGTAGAATTCAATGTTTAGGCAATAGAGCGGAAAGATCAGGTTCTATTACAATAGTTGGTGCGGTTTCACCGGCAGGCGGAGATTTTTCTGAACCAATGACACAGAATTCACTCAGAATTTCAGGTGCATTCTGGGCGCTTGATGCGAGCTTAGCACACAGAAGGCATTTTCCGGCAATTAACTGGATTAAAAGCTATACATTGTACCTCGGACAAATTCAAAACTGGTATGCAACAAATGTTGCTCCTGATTGGAAAGAGTTAAGAGATAAAGCGATGTTCCTGCTGCAGAAAGAAGTTGAATTGCAGGAAATAGTTCAGCTGGTTGGTCCTGATGCATTACCTGAATCAGAAAAAGTAATTCTGGAAGTAACGAGAATGTTAAGAGAAGATTTTTTGCAGC
>JACRDZ010000001.1 GCA_016212735.1 Candidatus Firestoneibacteriota bacterium
GTATATTTTACAGAGTAAGAGTCGGTAAATTTCATCTCCTTGACAAAGCTCGTGATGCACGAGAGGAACTTGAGGAAAGAGGTTATGAAGAAGCAATGGTGGTGGCGGAATAATTAAGTGATAATAAGGCATGGAAAATGACAAATAAAAATAAAGTTATTGCTGGTTTACATATTAATAGAATAGTAATAAAACTTGGAACTTCACTTTTAATTACAAAAGATATAAAACCAAATTTAGATTATTTTAATAAGCTGGCAAATGATATTTCTCAAATAAGAAATGCTGGAATTGAGGTAATTCTTGTGACTTCAGGAGCTATTGGTGTTGGTATGGGAAAGCTTAATATGAAGGCTCGCCCTAGAACTATTCCTGGTAAACAGGCAGTTGCCGCAGTTGGTCAGGGAAGTTTAATGCATTTGTACGAAACTGTATTTAGTGAATATAATATTCAAGTTGCTCAAATTCTTCTTACACGTGAAGATGTTGAAAACAGGATTAGATATCTTAATGCCAGAAATACCTTATTGACATTATTGGATTTAAAAGTTTTGCCAATAATCAATGAAAATGATACAGTAGCTGTTGAAGAGATAAAATTTGGTGAAAATGATAATCTTGCAGCTTTAATTACCAATTTAATTGAAGCAGATTTTTTAATTATTCTTTCTGATACAGATGGCTTATGTACTAAAGATCCAAGAACAAATAAAGATGCGGTTGTAATACCTATTGTGAAAAAGATTACTCCTGAGATAGAAAAATTAGCAGGTGGAGCAGGAACATGTGTAAGTACAGGGGGAATGTATACAAAAATTCTTGCAGGGAAAAAAGTCACATCAAGCGGTAATACCATGATTATAGCAAATGGCAGAAAACAAAATATTTTGACTGATATAGTGCTTAACAACAAATCGCATGGAACGCTTTTTTTACCTTCACAGGATAAAATGGACAGCCGTAAAAAATGGATTGCTTTTACTCTTTCTCCGCAGGGTAAAATAAAAGTTGATAAAGGCGCGGAAGAAGCGCTTGTTTTAAAAGGTAAAAGCCTGCTTCCGTCAGGAATAAAAGAAATTGAAGGAAAGTTTAATATTGGAGACGCGATAACTATTATTAATATAGAAGGAAAAGAAATTGCAAAAGGACTTGTAAATTATAACTATGAAGAATTAAAAGCAATACGCGGAGCAAAAACTAAAGATATTGAATCATTGCTCGGATATAAGTATTTTGATGAAGTGGTTCATAGGGATAATATGGTATTATTATAAACAAAGTCAGAAGTGGTGGTATAAAATAGACTAACTATTACCCACAAGTCTGGAAAAGCAACATTGATAATTGATAATTGAGCATTGAGAATTGATAATTAAGGTTTAAATTCCTTGAAAACATTGTTTATTATTTAAGATTAATTGAATTAAATGCTCAATTGTCAATGCTCAATCGTCAATAAAATATTTGCAAATTTCAGCATACTCTCACAAGCGTTTGTAGAGATGTGGGTAATGGTGGGATAAATAAGGGGGAATCATGGATTACAGAGAAAAACTTATTTTACTTGCAGAAAATGCGGTAAAAGCCAGCCGCATTCTGGCTAATGTTTCAACAGATGTAAAAAATAATGCATTGCTGGAAATGGCTTCCAGTCTTGAAAAAGAATCTCAAAAAATTATTGCTGAAAACGAAAAAGATATTCAATTAGCTCGTAAAGCTGGTCTATCAAAAGCTTTAATAGACAGATTACTTTTAAATTCATCCAGAATAAAAGCTATGGCAGATGGATTACGAGAGATTGTTGTTTTACCTGACCCGGTTGGGGAAGTTGTGCATATGTGGAAAAGACCTAACAATCTCCTTATAGGTAAAGTGCGTGTTCCTCTTGGAGTAATTGGTATAATATACGAATCACGACCTAATGTTACAGCTGATGCAGCAGGTCTATGCCTTAAAAGCGGTAATGCGGTTATATTAAGAGGCGGTTCAGAAGCTATTAATTCAAATATAATAATAGCTAACATATTGCACGAAGGTGCTAAAAAAGCTGGAATCCCTGGAGAATGCATTCAGATGATTGATATTACTGACAGAGAAGCTGTAAAAGAACTTCTTATCCTGGATAAATACATTGATGTGATTATTCCTCGCGGCGGAGAAAGCCTGATACGTATGGTAGTTGAAAATTCAACCATACCGGTTATCAAGCATGATAAAGGTGTGTGTCATGTATATGTTGAGAATGATGCTGATTTAGATATAGCTGTTAATATTGCCTATAATGCTAAAGTTCAAAGGCCGGGTGTATGCAATGCAATAGAAACTTTATTGGTTCATAAAGATATAGCTGAAAAATTTTTACCGCTTATTGCAGCGAAATATAAAGAAGCAAAAGTAGAAATGCGTGGTTGTCAGAAAACACGAAAAATTCTTTCTGATATAAAAGAAGCAACAGAAGATGACTGGTATACAGAATATCTGGATTTAATAATATCAATTAGAGTTGTTGAAAATATTAATACAGCAATTGATCATATTACAAAATACGGGTCGAAACACTCTGATGCTATTGTGACAAAAAGTTATAGTCTGGGAAGAAAATTTTTACAGGAAGTGGATTCAGCAGCAGTTTATGTTAATGCTTCAACACGTTTTACCGATGGGAATCAATTTGGGCTTGGAGCAGAAATAGGTATCAGTACACAAAAATTACATTCACGCGGACCAATGGGGCTTGAAGATTTGACATGTACTAAATTTATTATTTACGGAGATGGGCAGATAAGGGAGTAGCATAAAGAAAGAGGAGGGGTAAAAATATGCAAAGGGATAAAAGCGATATGGGAAAAGATGAAGATTATAAATCTTCATCAGATGATAACTCGTCTATAGTATTTGATAAAATTGTTAATAAAATTCATTCATGGGCTGAAAAGGGAAAAGAAGGGGGTACTTATGCACTTAAAATTGGGAAATTGCGTATGAGTATTTCCTCTCTTAATCTTCGAGTTGAAGAAAATTATAAGGATTTAGGTAAAAAAATTTATGAGCTGTATACAAAAGGTGAATTTCAACTTTCAAAAGAAGATTTAACTAAAATTGCAGACGACATAAAAATCCTGCAGCAAAAAGTATCCATGCATCAAAAATTGATTGAAAAATTGAAAAATGAAAGACAGGAAAACTTAAAACATGAAGGATAAAAATCATGTTTTTATCCAATAGAATCATGATAATTTTAGCACTTATTATTACTCCTGGATTATTTATTAATTGCAATAAAATATCTATGATTAATAATATTTCACAAAGAAATCAAATAAATATCCAGTTAAATGATTCTTCTTATAGAAATTCTGTCCTTATGGATAATCCATACATTACAGTTGATTCTATATGGAAAGATGAAATAGTTATCAAAGGAGTAGCAGTAGTTAAAAAAGGTGTTACATTAAAAATTCTTCCAGGGACTACTATAAGATTTATTAAAATTGATTCCAATAATGATAATATTGGAGATGGAGAACTGGTAATAGAAGGGAAAATAAATGCTGTAGGGACTTTTGAAAAACCCATTATTTTTACATCAGCCGAGAAAAATCCTGCAAAAAAAGACTGGACATATTTATATATAGAAAGAAATCAAAATTTTTTGATTGAAAACTGTATATTTTTATATGCATTTACTGGACTTCAAGTTCATTATTCGGAAGGTGAAATAAAAAATAGTTTATTCGAAAATAATTATGAGGGGCTGCGTTATTCAACAGTAAAAATTTTAATAAAAAACAATACATTTCGATATAATGATTATGGCATACGATTTGAAGATAGACGTTCAGATGCAGAAATATCATATAATGAAATATCTCAAAATAATTGTGGTGTTTTTGCTGTGATGCGTTCAACTAAAACAGGGAATAAAATTTACAACAATAATATTTATAATAATTATAAATACAATTTTTTATTCGGTATTGAACAAAAGGACGATCTTTCTGCTATTTCTAATTGGTGGGGGACAGATAATATAGAAAGTATTGAAAATCAGATATTTGATAAAAAAGATGATACGGGTCTAGGTATCCTTGAATATTATCCTTTTCTTAATAAAAAAATTGAAAATGCTGGATGCGGAAGATAAATTTTATGAAAAAATATATTTCATTTATATTACTGATTATTTTTGTTACTTTTTCACCCTTTTATGAAAAGACTCTTAAAGGTACAGAGGAGCAAAGAGAAAAACATATTAAAATTCGGTCGGAAGAGTTAAAAGAAAAAATAAAACAAAAAAAAGAAATTGAATATCAAATATTATTTGAAGAAGCAGAAAAATATTTTCAGTCAGGGAAATATCAGATAAGCATAGAAATATATAATTATCTTTTAAGAAAAGGGTATATACCTGACTCGAAAATTGATAGTATTAATATTCAAATTGCTGAATATTTTTCAAAATATAAATTGTATGGTATAGCTATTGGATATTATGAAGAACAACTTAAACAGGGGAAGTCTTTTTCTCCAGATTTTTTTCTGAATATGAGTAATGCATATACATTAATGGGGAAACTTCATAAAGCAAAAAAAATATATGAAGAGGCCCTGTCTAAACAGGAACAACCTGATAATATAATTAATGAAGAACTTAAAGCTCTGGATGAACTGGCAAATCTTTTAAATGTGAAAAAACCAGGGATATTAGAAATAAACTTGATTCATCCGGGGCATCCATATGTTTTTGCAGATCCAATGCTTCTGGAAGTTTCAATACGTAATATGGGTTTTAAAGCATTGAGAATAGACTCTATGATGGAAGAGGGTATAGCACGCAGCCTTGCCATATCATTTATTAAAAACTGGAGCAGGATAGTAACCTATAATAATAAAAATGTAGCTCAGCAGAGTTATACGCATCCAGTACTTGAATATAATAAAAAATTTCCTCCTGTAAATAAAAAAGATATTATTACATTAGGTCCTGGAGAAGAATATAATATAAAAATAAATTTATGGAAATATCTTGAATCATATAAAAAAGAAATTGAAAAAGAAAATGAATACATTAAAGAAACATTCAAAGAATATTTTATCTGTGCTGTATATGGAGATTTTCTAATATCAAAAAAAGAAGACGGAATGGATTTTTACTCTGTTCCAACATATTCAAATGCTATTTTAGTATCTTTTATTAATGAACAAAAGGGAAAAAATGAATAAATTTGAATCCGTTGCAATACAGGCGGCTATGTATGCAGGCAAATTACAGAGAAATACATATCAGAAATCTAAAAAAATACATTACAAAGGAGAAATAAACTTAGTAACTGATATAGATTTGAAATGCGAAAAAATAATTAAGAGAATTATTTTAAAAAATTTTCCAGATCATTCTATTTTGGCTGAAGAAAGCGATGAAAAAAAGACTATATCAATATATCGCTGGATAATAGATCCCTTAGACGGGACTACAAATTTTGCTCACGGATACCCGGTGTTTTGTGTTTCCATTGCACTGGAAAAACAAGGCGAAATAATTTTAGGAGTAATTTTTGATCCTGTTAAAAATGAACTTTTTTTAGCAAGAAAAGGGAGAGGAGCATTTTTAAATGGAAAAAAAATTAAAGTATCAAATATAGATTCTGTTACAAAAAGTTTATTAGTCACAGGATTCCCTTATGACATACGTGAAGATAATAATAATAATAATTTGAATTATTTTTCCAAAATGAGCCTTTCTGCTCAGGCAGTAAGAAGAGACGGCTCAGCAGCTCTTGATTTAGCTTATATTGCATGCGGAAGATTTGACGGCTATTGGGAATTAAAACTTTCTCCATGGGATATTGCAAGCGGTATTCTTCTTATTGAAGAAGCAGGAGGAAAAGCAACGGATATTTCAGGTGGGAAAATATCTTTAAATAGCAGAACAATTGTATCAAGCAACGGTAAAATTCATCAGGAAATGATTGATATTCTTGGTAAGTAAGTTTCTATTTGAGTATATGTATTTGGGTATATTTTATGAAAAAAATAATTTTAGCTTCAGCTTCTCCCAGACGCAGGGAGTTACTAAGTCAGATTGGGCTTAAGTTTAAAGTATATCCTGCTTCTCTCATTGAGAATAAAATAATTGCTCAAACTCCAGAAAAAACTGTACTTAAAATAGCTCTTAAAAAAGCAAAACAAGTATCCGAATTATTTTTGAATGAAATAGTAATAGGTGCAGATACAATAGTTGTATATAAAAATAAAATATTAGGTAAACCTGAAAATACTCAAGAAGCAATAGAAATGCTCTCGTTACTAAGTGGAAATACTCATAAAGTACTTACAGGTATTGCAATTATTAATAAAGCAAAAAAGATAATATTGAATGATTTTGAAAAAACATATGTATCCATGCGTAAAATAAATCTCAAAGAAATAATAAATTATGTCAGAACAGGAGAACCAATGGATAAAGCTGGAGCTTATGCCATACAGGGGGAAGGACAGAAATTTATTTTAAACATTGATGGTTCTTATTCAAATGTAGTTGGATTACCTTTGGAAAAACTGGAAACAATGTTAAGAATCCTGGATATAAAAAATAGTATGAGTTAAGTATTGCTATCTAAATAAAGAAAATTTACTTCTAAATTTGTTACCCCCCATAATAAAAGACTTTTGACAAAAGATTATTTTTTACCTATAATTACAAAATATAATGTATTAGTTATTTTCCGGAGGAAAAAATATATGAAGTGGTTGTCTGTGAAAACAATATCATGGATAATTATTTTTTTAGGATGTCTTTTATTTTATCAAACTTCATTTACTGCTGGAGATAAAGATAAAATTTTATTTGAAACAA
>JACRDZ010000083.1 GCA_016212735.1 Candidatus Firestoneibacteriota bacterium
AATATTGGTTATTGTTGTCATGCTTTTCCTCCTTTTTATTTTTTATCCCTAAAAAGGATTATAGCTTATAATCCTTT
The DNA here is from genome assembly GCA_016212735.1 of Candidatus Firestoneibacteriota bacterium. Next base: position 78 of record JACRDZ010000083.1, read on the forward strand.
TAGAGGAAAGCATGACACTTTAACATATCATCTCTGTGGTTCATTTTTTTATCCTTTTTTTCATTTTACTTTTGACAGGGCCAAAACACCTTACTTTTAAATATTATCGGGCAAATCAAGATTAGAGATTAGCTGAATCGGGATTTCTTTTCTTAAATCCAATAAAATATTTTCAAAAATTCGTCTGGCAATTGTGACAGATCTTATTCCGTCAACTTCTAAAGGTTCACCCAATGGTAAAAGTCCTGCTTCACCAGGATATCTCCCTCTATATATATTATCAATAAAAATTATATCTTCATCAGAAAGTTCTATATGAACATTATATTCTTCTCCAATAGAAATTAAACGTTCTACACTATGTGTTTTTTCTAGATCCCATCCTTTATTCAGAAGAGATGCTTTGATTGATTTTTCGATAGATTGTTGAGCATGAAAACATGCACCTTTAAAATATTTGCCCTGAAGAAGATATTCTGCCATGTTTAATTCATCTGATGACTGTTTAATCCATTCTTTGACAGCATCTTTCATATATAAAAGCCTCCCTTCTTTAAATATAGCCCTTAAAAAAGGGCTGCCTTTGGAATAATAATCAACGAGAACAGAAACTGGAACAATAAATGGGTCAATAGCAAATTTTTTGTAGAAATTTTTTAATATATTATAAATTAACTTCTGACAATTATCTATTTTTTCTAATTTATCATCTATAACAATCAATATATCTAAATCAGTACCAATTCCTTCTCTTGCAACAGAACCAAACAATATTATTGATATTACTGGATGTATATTATTTATTATTCTATTTGATACATCTTTTGCCTCTTTTATTGTAACCATAATTTTAGATTCTTTCCAATCTTTAATAATGATATCTCAATTGAGCTATCATTATTTTATCATTTTCTATTTATTATTTGTTATATTTCTGTCTTTTTCTCTGCTTAAAACCATAAGTCCCATTAAAAACCAAAACAATGTAATTGATATATCATTTTTAAGACTATAGTCAACAAATCCTGAGACTAAAAAGGATACCAATCCTGCAAAACAACCAATACTTATATTATTGTTAATATTCTCTTTAATATATTTATATCCTTCATTTAATAAACACCAAATCATCCAAAAAAAAGCGGCTAATCCTGGTATTCCTGCATTTACTCCCTGTTGAATATAATTATTATGCGAATGATCATGAACAGGATATTTTCCATTTTTATCAGCAGCTAATGAATAATTTCCCATTCCTACACCAAGAATAGGATTATCTTTAATAATTTTTATTCCTTTATCCCAGATTTCTAATCTGATATTATTTGAAGACATTTTTAAATCAGGAATTGTCTTTACTCTCTCAATAAAACTTGGATTTATATATGCAATTAAAACTATAAGAAATATAACAGGTAATATTATTCTTTTATCTTTTATAAAAGAAATTAATAGAATCCCTGATATTAAGCCTAACCATGCACCTCTTGTATATGTAAAAACAAGCGCAATTGACATTATAAGTATTGCAAATAATAAAAATAAATTTTCATAAATATTCTGTTCCATTTGCCATAAAACTGATATGCTCAATAAAATCACATATACTAAAAACCATGCAAAATCAAATATACTTCCCAGTAATCCTTGAATTCTTATAGAATGGATATTAATAAAGCCTTTATTTATCTCAATATATTGATAAATGCCAATTAAAGCAAAAATTGTCGAAGCTAAAATAAGTAAATTTACTAATAATTTTAAATCTTCTTTCTTTACTAAATTCACCGTTATAAAAAAAACAATTATAAGTAAAAGTCCTGCCAGCTCATGCAAACCTCTCTGTAGATTGATACCAAATATAACACCTAATATATTTATTAAAATATAAATAATCGCAGGTATAAAAACAGAAGTTGGAATAAAATCTATTTTCTTTGTATAAATCATTTTCCCAATCCAGACAAAAAAAATCAAAACAATTGTTATTTGATTTATAGAGATTGAAAAAGGAAGAGAAATCACAAAAATAATAAAAAGATATTTGATTATCTTTTCAAATACTTCAATATTTTTCATAAATTACTTTATATACCACTCATATACTTTTTGAATTCCATCTCTTAAACTAACAGTTGGTTCCCAACCAAGAGAATTTATTCGCGAAACATCGAGAAGTTTCTTTGGTGTTCCATCTGGTTTTGTTGAATTATATACTATTTGTCCATTAAATCCGATAATGTCTTTAATAAGTATAACAAGGTCTTTAATTTTAATATCTTCTCCTGTCCCAATATTTACAATTTCACCAATATCTTTAAAATCACGATTTTCCATTAAAAACACACAGGCATTAGCTAAATCATCTACATATAAAAACTCTCTGTAAGGTTCGCCAGTTCCCCAGATTTCTACACTTATATTTTGTAAATGTGTTGATGTACTGATGTGTGAATGTATAAAAATACCAAATTTTGAGAGAAGATTTATGATTTCTTCATTGCTTAATTTATCTTCTTCAAATCCTTTAATAGGATATTTCTTTAAATCTTTTATTATAGCTGTAAAATCTCCTATCTCTAAACATTTTGCAAGATGAATTTTTCTTATGAGAGCTGGTAAAACATGTGAAGTTTCAAGATTAAAATTATCTCCATGTCCATAAAGATTTGTCGGCATAACTGAAATGAAATTAGTACCATACTGCTCATTATAATATCTGCATAATTTGATTGCAGATATTTTGGCTATTGCATATGGTTCATTTGTTGGTTCCAATATTCCAGTTAATAAGCTTTCTTCTTTCATAGGCTGAGGTGCAAACTTCGGATAAATACATGATGAACCTAAATTTAGAAGTTTATTAACTCCATATTTATACGCAGAGTTAATTACATTTAACGCAATCATAATATTATCATATATGAATTCAGCTTTATATGTATTATTTGCGAATATTCCACCAACTTTTGCTGCTGCTAGAAATACGAATTTAGGTTTTTCTATATTAAAAAAATATTCTACTTCAGCTTGCCGTCTTAAATCAAGCTCCATATTTGTTCTGGTTACAAAATTCATATAACCTTTTTCTTTTAATCTTTTTAATATTGCTGAACCAACAAGTCCATTATGACCAGCGACATAGATTTTTGAAAATTTATCCATTTGCTCTTTTCTCCATTTCTGCTAATTTCATATCTTCTTCTATCATTAGCATTACTAATGCTTCAAAATCTACTTTTAGTTTCCAGCCTAAATTTTTTCTTGCTTTTGTTGAATCACCTAAAAGTAAATCAACTTCTGCAGGTCTAAAATATTTAGAATCGATTTCAATTAATACTTTCCCTGTTTTTTTATCTATCCCTTTTTCATTTTCATCTTTCCCCTGCCATTTAATTGGCATATCTAAAGAATTAAAAACTTTTTCCGTAAATTCCCTTACTGAATGTGTTTCACCTGTTGCAATAACATAATCTTCCGCATGTTCCTGCTGCAGCATAAGCCACATAGCTTCAACATAATCTCCGGCAAAACCCCAATCACGTTTTGCTTCAAGATTTCCAAGATAAAGTTTTGACTGTAATCCAAGTTTTATTCTTGTTGCAGCGCGAGTTATTTTTCTTGTAACAAAAGTTTCACCGCGACGTGGAGATTCATGATTAAATAAAATACCATTACATGCAAACATATTATAACTTTCTCTATAATTAACGGTAATATAATATGCGTATGCTTTTGCGCATGCGTACGGTGATCTTGGATAAAAAGGAGTTGTTTCTTTTTGAGGAGTTTCTATAACTTTGCCATATAGCTCAGAAGATGATGCCTGATAAAACTTTGTTTTCAATTCTGTCTCTCTAATTCCCTCTAATATTCTAATTGTACCAAGTGCATCTACTTCGCCTGTGTATTCTGGAATATCAAAAGATACTCTTACATGACTTTGAGCTCCAAGATTGTATATTTCATCTGGTTTAATATCGCGCAAAAGTTTATTTAAAGAACTCGCATCATTCAAATCCCCATAGTGCAGTGTAAGACGTGCCCCTCTTTCATGTGGATCATGATAAATATTATTTATTCTTCCTGTATTAAATGATGAGGATCTTCTGATAATACCATGTACTTCATATTTCTTACTTAATAATAGTTCTGCAAGATATGAACCATCCTGGCCGGTAATACCTGTGATTAAAGCTTTTTTCATATAATATAATCCCCCTGTAATTTAAATACGTTCTAGGTTCTTGGCTGAAGGCCGTATGTGTTAAGTTAAGGAATTTATTTTAGTAAATTAGCTTTATATAGCAAAGAGTTATCGTTTATTGCAAATTACTAATTTTAATGAAGATATATATAAACTGTAAAATGGGTACTGTAAAATGAAAAATGTAAAATGATTAGGAAATCCGTTCTTACTGCTAAAGCTAAAGAACTGATTTTAAATTTTACATTATTCATTTTACAGTTTACAGTTGTTTTTTATTGGTTAAATTATACTAATTCAATATTCTTAACTTAACACCTATGCCATTGACCCCAGACCCTAGAACCTGCTCAGCTTAGAGCTTTCCCAATTTTTCAAGATACCATCTTATTGTCTTCTCTATTCCACTGTTAAAATTCTCTTCTGCTTTCCATCCAAGTTCTGTTTCAATCTGTGTTGCATCTATTGCATATCTTCTATCCTGTCCTGGTCTATCTTTAACAAATGTTATCAATTCTTTATATGATGATATTTTTTTATTTTTAATCGTTTTATTTGTTTTAATAGGATAGAGTTCATCTAATATTTCACAAATTTTTTTTGCTATATTTAAATTTATTTTTTCGTTTTTTCCACCTATATTATATGTTTCTCCAGTTATTCCTTTATGAAATGCTAAATCTATTCCTTTGCAATGATCTAAAACATATAACCAATCTCTAATATTTTTACCATCACCATATATCGGGATTGATTCACCTTTCAAAGCAGTTCTAATAATAGTTGGGATAAGTTTTTCCTGATGCTGTTTTGGTCCGTAATTATTTGAACAATTCGTAATTATTGTATCCAGACCATAAGTGTGGTGATAACTTCTAACAAGCATATCACTGGAAGCTTTACTTGCAGAATATGGACTGCTTGGCTGATATGGAGTTTCTTCAATAAATAATCCTGTTTCACCAAGTGTCCCATAAACTTCATCAGTTGATATTTGATGAAATCTCGAACCTTTATAAATATCTTTGTATTTAAATGGCTCTTTTAACCATAATTCTCGTGCAGTATCAATCAATACAAATGTTCCAATTACATTTGTTTGTATAAAAATTCCGGGGTCTTCTATGGAATTATCAACATGTGATTCAGCAGCAAAATTTATAACTCCTTTAACATCATATTCTTTAAAAATATTCTTAACAAATTCTCTATTACAGATATCACCTTTAATAAACTTATATCTGAAATGGTTCTCTATTTCAGTTAAATTACCCATATTACCTGCATAAGTCAATTTATCTAGATTTATTATGAAATAATTCGGATATTTTTCTATAAAATATGGGATAAAATTACTGCCGATAAAGCCAGCACAACCTGTAACCAGGACTGATTTCATTTTTCTCTCCTGACACACTCTTTCAGCGAATCCCTCCAATAAGGTATTTTTATATTCAGCTCTTTTTTTATTTTTCCTTTATCCAATACACTGTAATGTGGTCTTTTTGCCGGAGTTGGATAGTCTTTTGTTTCAATTGGATTTATTTCACATTTTAACTCTGAAAATTCAACAATTGCTTTTGCAAAATCATACCAGCTTGCAACACCTTCATTAGAATAATTATATATTTTTATTTCATTCGGTCCAAAAACATTCTGTTTTTCAGTAATTATTAATAAAATAATTTCAGCTAAATCTCTTGCATATGTCGGAGTACCTATTTGATCATATATAATATTTAAACTGCTTTTCTCTTTTGCCAGTTTTTGTATTGTTTTTACAAAATTCTGTCCATAGAAAGAATACAGCCATGATGTTCTTAAGATAATTGATGTAACTTGACAGGATATTATTTCATTCTCACCTTTTAGTTTTGTTTTACCATATACACCTTGAGGATTTGTTTTGCTGTCTTCTTTATATGGGTTGCAACTTTTTCCATCAAATACATAATCAGTTGAAATATGAATTAGTTTAATATTTTGTTTTTTTGATATTTCTGCTAAACTCTTAACTGAATATATATTTATCTTTTCAGCGTTATATATATCACTTTCTGATTTATCAACTGCTGTATAAGCAGCGCAATTAACAATATAATCAATTTTGTTTAAGCTAAAATATTTATTAAGTTTTTCAATATTGGTTAAATCAAGTTCTGCTATATCAGTAAATATAAAATTGAATTTTTTTAAATCAGAGTTATTGTTTTTAACAGAATTAAATATTTCGCTTCCTAGTTGACCATTTGCTCCAGTAATTAAAATATTTTCCATTTAGTACTCTCTTTGCCTTCTGCCTTCTGCCTTCTGCCTTCTGCCTTCAGCCTTCTGCCTTCAGTACAAACTATCACTATAATTAAACATTTCTGTATTATATAAATCTGGAAGAATTTTATCTTTTTCTGAAAGAACAATATCTTTTTTGTTAATTCGCCAATCTATATTTAGAGTTTTATCACTATAAATAATTCCTCTCTCCGATTCTTTTGAATAGTAATTATCAACTTTATAATTTAAAATGCATTCCTCACTTATAACTATAAATCCATGAGCAAATCCTCTTGGAATAAATATCTGTTTTTTATTATTTTCACTGAGTTCAATTGTCACAAATTTAGCAAATGTTGGGGACCCTTTTCTAATATCAATGGCAACATCAATTATTTTCCCTTTTATTACTCTGACTAATTTACTTTGAGCAAAAGGTGGAAGTTGAAAGTGAAGCCCTCTTAGCGAACCGTATTTTGATATTGACTCATTATCTTGAACGAAATTTATTTTCTTAATATTTCTATCAAATAAATCATTTCTAAAACTTTCAAAAAAAAGCCCTCGTTCATCATCCCAGATTTTTGGCTCTATAATTACTACTTCAGGAATTTCTGTTTTAATAAATTTCATTAATAACCTCTTTTTACTAAATTAGTAAGATATTGTCCATACTGATTCTTTTTCAATGGTTCCGCCAGTTTTAATAAATCATCTTTCGAAATATATTTTAAATTATATGCAATTTCTTCAATACAGGCAATTTTTAATCCCTGCCTGTCTTCAATTGCTTTAATAAACATACTGGCATCTGAAAGGCTTTCATGTGTACCTGTATCCAACCATGCATAACCTCTCCCCAGAAGTTCAACACGAAGTTTATTATTTTTTAAATATTCTTTGTTTACATCAGTAATTTCGAGTTCCCCTCTTGCAGACGGTTTGATTTTTTTAGCTATATTAACCACATTATTATCACAAAAATAAAGACCTGTTATGGCATAATTTGATTTTGGATTTTCAGGTTTTTCCTCTATAGAGATAACATTCCCGCAACTGTCAAATTCAGCAACACCATATCTTTCTGGTTCATTAACATAATATCCAAAAACTGTTGCTCCTTTTTTTTCTTTTATATCAAATACTGCTTTCATGAGTAATTCAGTTAGACCATGACCATAGAATATATTATCTCCAAGAATAAGACAGACATCATCATTCCCTATAAATTCTCTACCTAAAATAAATGCTTCAGCAAGTCCATTTGGCGATGGTTGTTCTTTATAAGAGAAACTTAACCCTAGCTGTTTCCCATTTCCTAGAATATCATTGAATCTGGCTAGGTCAAAAGGGGTAGAAATAATTAGAATTTCTTTAATACCAGCAAGCATTAGAACAGATAAAGGATAATAAATCATTGGTTTATCATAAACTGGTAAAAGTTGCTTGCAAACAGACAAAGTTATAGGATAAAGCCTCGTTCCGCTGCCACCTGCCAAAATAATACCTTTCATGTTTTTTAATAATCCCCTTTAAATTA
>JACRDZ010000084.1 GCA_016212735.1 Candidatus Firestoneibacteriota bacterium
GTTCTCAAAAAAAAAGTAAGAAAGATCATAAAACACAAAGCTTTTATAAGTAAAAATTAATTTGAGGACACAGAGTTTTAAAATTATAAATATATCTCAGTGTACTCTGTGGTTCATTTTTTCGGTTTTGGGGAATTTCTGAGCAGGGTAAATTTTCCTTGACATTTTTGTCTTTTTTATGTTAGTATAAAATACCAATTTCAGTTTATGTCCTGATACCGATCTTGAGCCAGATGGAGGGAAACTATCCATGCGGATGGGTAATAAAAAACTATATACTTTTATTATTTATTTATTTATTTCAATATTGCTGATTAAAACAGAAGCTCAAGAAAAAAAAAATTCTTCTCAATCTGCCTCTGGCAAAAAAAAGCAAACAGAATCACTTACCCCTATAGTTAACATTCATAATTCTGGTTATAAATGCGATGAATGTCATAAAAAAGAAGCTATTGAAGGGATAGACAGTCCTGAAACAGTGATTCTTCAAGAAGGTGATAATATAATAGCTTTATGTAATAAATGTCATAAAGGAGACAATTTACATCCGGTTGGAAAGGATCCTCTTCTTGCTAAAATGTCAGTTAAAATTCCTGTTTATTTCCCATTAGGGATTAAAGGAGAAAATAGAGGTAAAGTAGTCTGTACAACATGTCATTTAATTCACGCTCTTGATGCCAGAGACAAATTATTACGCGGATTTACATATACTACAAAAAAGAATCAACCAATTAAAGAGGCTGCTTTTAAAGACCGTCGTGAAATGTGTATGTCCTGTCATGAAAAAGAATTTATTGAAAAAAGTCCTCATAAAAAGGAAGAAGCTATTTGTATATATTGTCATACTACAGACCCTTCAAAACAAACAAAAGAAGATGTTTTACGAAGTTTTTCAAAGGATATTTCCAAACTATGTACTTTCTGTCATGAACAAATTACAGAAAAACATTTTGAAAAGAATAATCCATTAAAAGATGAAGATATAAAATATGAAATTGCTAAATCAGATCTTTTTATGGTTGACAATAAATATGTATGTACTACATGTCATGATCCACATGGTGAAACTGATTATCCAAAATTCTTAAGAGAAAATTATGTTGCTATTGCTGAAAAATCCAAATTTTTAAATCCTCATTGGAAAGGAATTTTTTGTTTGTCCTGTCATGTAACAAAGCCTGAAGAAGGACAAAAAGGAACTATTAAATTTAATGGAAATGTAAATTATATGTGCATGTCATGCCATATTCTTATTCCTACAGCTGTGGCTGATATACATCCTGTAAATATTACACCTAAAATTTCTGAATTTATCAAAATACCGCAGAATTTTCCTTTAACTGACAATAAAATTACGTGTATTACGTGTCATGATCCTAGATTGCAGGAAAAAGCAGACAAAGCTCTTCGTAATGAGAATAGACAGTTTTTACGCGGACTAGCATATACAATGGGAGAGACAAGAAGTGATGTATGTTTTCAATGTCATATTCAACAGCAGTTCAGCATGCTTAATGCTCATGATCAGATTGATGATCAGGGGGAATTCGTTGAAGACAGTTGCAAATATTGCCACACGTCACCTCCTGACCGTGATACAGAAGGGCTCGAAAAAATTGATCCGACTATTACAAATCTTTCGGGATTGTGTTTTAGATGCCATTCTGACGGACCGCATCCAGGTAAAAAAAACCATATAGTAAAAATTACAGGTGAAAGGCTTGAAAGAAAAATTGATTATGAAAAAAAGAATGATGTTACTTATCCTCTTGATAGTAAAGGGGGTATATTCTGCGCTACATGTCATAATCCGCATGAAACTGGTATTGTGAAAAGTTTAAGAGCAGATAAAGGCGCAGATACAAATAGAAGAGCTCGTTTACCTATTGAAGGTGGACATTTATGTTTTACCTGTCATGATAAAGATAAGGAACCAATGGCACAATTTGTTCCTGAAAATAAATAATATTTTAAGAAATGAAAATATAGCTTTCCAGCTATAGACTTCAGATAATTTTATAACCCCGCTTTGGGCTTGCGAAAAAATAAATTGGGCAAATTATCGCTTTAGGATTTTTGAGTAGAGACGCAAAATTTTGCGTCTGTACTTCAAGACGCATCCTTAAGGTACATAGCAGAATTAACCTATGCAGCAAGGATGCAACGCAGAAATCCGGCAAAAAGACAAGTTTAGGGAGATAAAAATTGAAAATATATGATTTAATAATTATTGGCGGAGGACCAGCAGGATTAACTTCAGGTTTATATGCAGCAAGAGCAAGGCTTGACACTCTTTTATTGGAAAAAACCAGTTTAGGCGGAGCAATAATAACAACTGATAAAATTGAAAATTATCCAGGATTTCCTGAAGGAATCGGTGGATACGAACTTATGCAAAAAATAGAATCTCAGGCTAGATTATTTGGACTATCAACAGAAAGCGAAATTATTAAAGAAATAGAAAGAGAAAATAATATTTTTAAAATTATAGGTGAAAGTAAGACTTATCTTGCTAAAACATTGATAATAGCTTCAGGAACTACTTCTGCAAAATTGGGTATACCCGGTGAAAAAGAATACCGCGGCAAGGGTGTTTCATATTGTGCTACATGTGATGCGCTTTTTTTCAAAAATAAACCTGTAGCTGTAATCGGCGGTGGTGATGCCGCAGTTGAAGAAGGCATATACTTAACAAAATTTGCAAATAAGGTTTATTTAATACATAGAAGAGATAAACTTAGAGCCACTCCTATATTACAGGAACGGGCTTTTGCTAATCACAAGATTGAGTTTGTTTTTGATAGCATCCCGGAATATATTGAAGGAAGTGATTATGTTGAAAAACTGGTTTTTAAGAATATAAAAACAGGAAATAAAAAAGAGATACAGGTAGATGGTATTTTTCTATATATTGGGACTCTTCCAAATACTGTTTTTTTAAAAGACCTGTTAAAATTGGATGAAAAAGGATATATTATTACTGATATTAACATGAAAACAGAAATCCCAGGACTTTTTGCAGCTGGGGATGTTCGAGCAAAAGCATTGCGGCAGGTTTCTACAGCTGTTGGAGATGGGGCAACAGCAGCTTTTATGGCAGAAAAGTATTTAGAAAATGACTTTAAATAATATTTTAAGGAGGGATTTATATGGCAGGAAATAACATGATTAACGTAACAGATGCAAATTTTGATGAAGAGGTTTTAAAAAGTTCACAACTTGTATTGTTAGATTTTTGGGCACCATGGTGCGGCCCCTGTAAAATGATGGCACCGCTATTAGAAGAAATTTTAGGTGAATATAAAGGAAAAATAAAAATAGGGAAGATGAATGTAGATGAAAATAGTGCTATTCCTGCACGTTTCCGGATCAGGAGTATTCCAACAATAATATTTTTTAAAAATGGTCAAAAAGTAAATGAAATTGTTGGTTCGGTACCAAAATCACAGTTAGTGAATGCTGTTAATGAAAAGATGTAAAACATAAAATAAAATGGAGTAAAAAAATGGGTAATATAGGTTTTATGGAATTACTTGTAATACTATTAATAATTTTAATAATATTTGGGCCAGCTAAATTGCCTCAGATTGGGGAGGCTCTTGGTAAAGCAATCGGAAATTTTAAACGTGCGGTAAAAAAAGCAGAAGAGGAAGAAGATATAATAAAAATTACTAAATCTGAGGAAGAAAAAAAAGAACCGGAAAATGATTTGAAAGGGTGATTTATAGGGAAAACAATATGAAATTAAAATATTTTTCATACGCTTTATTTTTATGTTTTTTTATTATAAAATGTATTTTTGCAGGGAGTAAGCTGGAAATAAAAAAAGTAAAAGGAATCGATTACGAAAAAACTGAAATAGGTACATATGGCGGTACATTAGTCTGGAGCTCTTTCACTGACCCGAAAACATTTAATCCTGTAATTTCACAGGAAGGATCAAGCAATGAAGTTTTATCTCCTATTTTCGAAGGACTTACAACAGTTAATGGAGTAACAGGAGAAATAAAACCAATGCTTGCAGAGTCATGGGAGCATTCACAAGATGGGCTTATATGGACTTTTCACCTTCGTAAAAACGTGAAATGGTCAGATGGTAAACCGTTTACAGCAGATGATGTTGTTTTTACTTTCAATGATTTGTATTACAACCAGAGTATTCCATCAAGCATGAGAGACATTCTTACTGTTGAAGTAGATGGAGAAGATAAAACTTTTAAAGTTGAAAAAGTTGATACATATACTATAAAAATAAATACACATATTCCTTATGCACCTTTTTTATATATAATTGGATCAGAAATACTTCCAAAGCATATTTTAGAAAAGCATGTTTTAAACGGAACTTTTAATCAGACATGGGGTGTGAATACTCCTCCTGAACAGATTATTGGTACAGGTCCGTTTATTATGAATGAATACCTTCCCAGCCAGAGAGTTGTTTTTATCCGCAATACTGATTATTGGAAAAAAGATACAAAAGGAAACAAATTGCCTTATCTGGGAAAAATGATTATTTTGATTGTTCCAGATCAAAATACAGAACTTTTAAAATTTGAATCAAAAGAAATTGATTTTTTATCAATACAGAGACAGTGGTATCCGCGTCTTAAAAAAAATGAAAAACAGGGGGATTTCACTTTATATAATGTCGGACCGACTTTCTCTACAATATTTTTTACATTCAATCAAAATCCTATGAATCAGAAATCTTTTTTACACCAGAAACTGGATAAATTTAAAACCCGCATTTTGAAAACAAAAAATGAGAATGAACAGAAACAACTGAAAGTGGAAATTAAAAATCTGGAGGAAAGTATAAAAAAAGCTGTTTCCACTCCTTTTGTTGTACCATATAAATTCAAATGGTTTACCAATAAAACTTTTCGAAAGGCTTTAGCTCATCTTATTGATAAGGAATCTATTATTAATAATGTTGAAAATGGGCTGGCATATCCACAGCATGCGGCTCTGTCCAATGCGAATTCTTTTTTCTGTAATCCTATGGTTAAAAAATATGAATATGATCCTAAAAAAGCGTTAAAACTGCTTGAAAGCATAGGATTTAAGAAAAAAGACGATATTTTATATGATAGCGAAGGGAACAAAGTAGAAATTACATTAATGACATTTTCCGGGAACAAAAGTGTTGAACAGGTTGCAGGATTATTCAGAGATGATTTAAAAAAGATTGGAATAAAAGTCACATTGGCATTCATGGAGTTTAATACATTTGTGACAAAACTAAATACTGATTTTGATTGGGAAGCAACAATAATTATTCTTGGCGGAGGCGCTCTGGATCCGCATATGGGGAAAAATGTATGGGTATCTGACGGACATCTGCATGTATGGTGTCCGCAGCAGGATGTACCGCAAACAGAATGGGAAAAAGAAATAAACGAACTTTTCTCTCGTGGTGTTAGAGAGCTTAATCCTGAAAAACGAAAGGAAATTTACTACCGCTGGCAGGAGATTGTAGCTGAAGAGCTGCCTGTAATTTACACTGTAAATCCAGCATCTATTTATGCTTTTAGAAATAAATTCGGAAATTTAAAACCAACAAGTTTAGGAGCTACACATAATCTGGAAGAAATATTTATTAGAAAATAAGATTGAAATTTTATGAGAGATTTTATTATAAAACGTTTATTACGGATGATACCGATACTTTTTGGCATCACCTTTATATCATTTTTTATTATTCAGCTAGCACCTGGAGATTTTTTCACTCGTCTGTCTTTAAATCCGCAGATTTCACCTGAGACACTTGAACGCATGCGTTCACAATTCGGTCTTAACCAGCATTGGATGATTCAATATTTCAAATGGCTCTGGAATCTGTTTCATCTGGATTTTGGAGAATCTTTTACATATCATGTCCCTGTAATAATGCTTA
>JACRDZ010000079.1 GCA_016212735.1 Candidatus Firestoneibacteriota bacterium
TATTTTTTCCTTTATAGGAATTTCTACTCCAGGATTTTACAGGGCATTTTTATTTATGTTCCTGGCAGCCAGAACAGGTGTGCTTCCAATTGGCGGAGTTATAAGTACTGATCACGAATCTTTAAGTATATTCGTTAAAATAATAGATTATGCCAGACATATGATTATCCCTGTTACAGTGCTTGTGTTCGGCAGTATATCAGGTTTATTGCGTATAATGCGCGGAAATATGCTGGAAATTATCAACGCACAATACGTTACAACAGCACGAGCTAAAGGACTGTCTGAGTTCTCTGTAATATTTAAACATGCATTGCGTAACGCTGTTAATCCATTAATTACGATTTTTGGTTTTACAATACCGGAATTTCTTGGCGGTGCAGCTCTGATTGAAATGGTAACTGCCTGGCCCGGGCTTGGCAGGCTCATGCTGGAAGCTGTTATGAGCAAAGATCAGTTTTTAGTTATGGGAGATTTAGTAATTAGCGGCTTATTGCTTTTATTTGGTAATTTAATTGCGGATATATTTCATGTAGCAATTGATCCAAGAAGGAGAGAATCTTAAAACATGAAATTTTCATCTGATAGTTCACAAATAGAAAATATTATAAAAAAACTTAAACATCATAAATTAGCCTGGATAGGCGGAATTCTTCTGATTATTTTGTATATTGGTGCTATTTTTGCGGATTTTATTTCACCGTATTATTATGATACTGAAAATCGTTCCAGACAGTATCAACCGCCGACAACTCTGCATTTCAAGGATAGTGCAGGGAGATTTTCTCTTAGACCGTATGTGTATAATTACCGTTTGATAATAGACTCTGAAACATTTGAAAAAACATATGAACCAATAACAGAAAAAAAATATTATGTTAATTTTTTTGTACATGGAGATAAACATATAATACTTGGTTTATTTGAATCGGATTTACATTTGTTCGGAGTAGAAGAACCAGCAAGAGTATTTATTTTCGGCAGTGATATTTCAGGCAGAGACGTTTTTTCAAGGATTTTATTTGGAAGCCGGATATCCCTTTCAATAGGACTTCTTGGAGTATTTTTAACATTCACGATAGGTATGTTTATCGGCGGATTATCAGGTTATCTTGGTGGAAAAATTGATATAATAATAATGCATTTATGTGAAATACTTATGTCTTTTCCAGGATTCTATCTTCTATTAGCATTACGATATGTTTTCCCTCCAACACTTACTTCAACTGAAGTATATATTCTTATAGTTGTTATATTAAGTTTTATCAGCTGGGGAGGATTGGCAAGAGTAATTCGGAATATGGTAGTTTCAATAAGAGAAGAACCTTTTTGCCAGGCAGCACGTGCTATTGGTGCAAGCGATCTCAGGATAGTCTTAAGACACATTCTGCCAAATACATTATCCTATGCTATTGTTTCTGCAACATTAAGTATTCCGGGATATATTCTGGGTGAATCAGCACTATCAGTTCTTAATCTGGGAATTATGGAACCTCAGGCAAGCTGGGGAAATATGCTGATAAGCGCGCAAAGCATAGAAGTTATGACCAGTCACCCATGGATACTTGTTCCAGGTATATTTATTTTTATTGCAGTAATGTCTTTTAATATACTTGGGGACGGCCTTCGTGATGCATCTGATCCAAAAACAAATGCTCTTTAGACCCTATTCCAATAGAAGAAAAAAACTATGCAAAAAGAAGCAAATTAGGTATAGGAAAATCAAAATTACTGATAGGTGGAGGGTTTTTAATGAAAACATATAAATATAGACCTGCATTAAATTTTGAGCTTGCCAAATACAAAATCAATTCAAAATATATTCTAATTTCAATGCCAGAAGTGTTCCTCTTTATAAAAGAGGAGAAATAGGATGCAAAAGATAAAGAGAGATAAAAATAGTGGAATAAAACATGTTGGGGACAGACGCTTAAGCTAACTTCAAAACCTACCGAATAGTTACAAAAATAATGTAATTGTAGCCTATGCAAATATATCTTGTGATTTTAAAAAAAATAAAATATAATAAAAAATATTATTTTGAACTTTTAATAGTTCATAAGAGGAATAAGAAAATGATTTTAACACAACTAAATTTTTCTGAGTTTGAATGTGAAAAAGATTATTGGGAAATTAAGAATGTTAATTTTGATTTATATAATTTAGTAATTGGTCTAAATTCAACTGGAAAAACAAGATTAGTAAGTGTTATATCTAGTTTAGCATTAATGATAGAAAAAAATAAAGAATTTGCAAATGGGTATTGGAATGTATCTTTTAAGAAAGAAAATAATGACATTTATAATTATACTATAAAAATATTAAATAAAAATATTATTAACGAAGAAATTAAAATAAATAAAAAACTCTTTTTAAAAAGAGAAAATGAAAATGGGGAAATTTTTTCTTATACAACTCATAATATGATTAAATTTAATCCTCCAAAAGAAAAATTAACTATTAATGTTAGACGTGATATAAAAGAATTCCCTTTTTTAGAATATTTGTTAACATGGGCAAAAGAA
>JACRDZ010000087.1 GCA_016212735.1 Candidatus Firestoneibacteriota bacterium
AAAGCGCCGCCTAACAAATCGCTGGAGCGAAACTCCGTATAAACGGAGCGCAAAAAAACCCTTGCGCTCCTTATTATGATGATATGTTGAAGCTGGCAGCTAATAAAAGCGGCTATTGTCTATCAGAACAGAGAACGAAATTATTATGGAAATGCGCCATGGAAAGCAACACCAAACAAAATAAAAAATAGTAAAAAATGGTGTCCTATTTGTAATGAAAACATATAAAAATAAGCGAAGGAAGAATAGGGAAGAGGAGCGGGACGGAATTTAGTAACTTAACGAAATAACATAAAGGATTTGATTGTGAGACATAATCCCACAGGTCGTTTTGCTCTAAAAAAAATACTCTCCTGAACGTTTAGATATAAGATAAACTGAAATGTATCTTTTAAAATAAATTGTTTTTTTGTGGTAAAATATAATCATAGAAAGGAGCCAATTATGTTATCGATAAAAGACAATGCTAAAAAAATTATAGATGACTACTATGTTTATTTCTATGTGAGACACCTTCTTTCTATAATGTTTCCCAATAAAGAGAAAAGAAAAAGAAGAGACGTCTTGAAACCACTGCTCGTTTATCTTCTACTATAATTATCGGCATTACTTTTTTCTCTTTTCTTTTTCTTCTCTTTTTTATTTGTTTTTTTATCTTGGGAAATTTCTGAATGTATTTTTTCACAAGATCCAAATCCGGAGGATGACGCTAATAATAGCGGCGAACTTTCCATGTATTATAATTACAACTGAATAAATAATTCCTATGAGCTGTAAGAAATTAGTAGGATCAAAGTTCTATGTTTTTAAAGCAACTTTAAGTAAATATATTTTTAATTTTTTCCGGAATTTTAGTAGGTTTGCCAGATTTATTAATAAACGCATGAATTGTATAACCTGTAGCTATTAAACTTTTATCTCTTTCTATTTTATATTCAAAGGTAACACTGGCATTTTTGACTTCCTTAATATAAGTATAAATATTAAGGACATCATCATATTTAGCAGATAAATAATAATGGCAATGTGCTTCCACAACAGGTAAATATATACCTTCGTTTTCTAAATCTGTATAAGGTATCCCGAGATTCCTAAAAAATTCAGTACGCCCTCTCTCAAACCAGATCAAATAATTTGCGTAGTAAACGATTCCCATCTGGTCAGTTTCTGCGTAAACAACACGAATATTTATTTTCTTATTTTTCATAATCTTAACATAAGAGTGCAACTGCATAAGCTGCTATACCTTCTTTTCTTCCAAGTGCCCCAATTCCTTCAGGAGTAGTAGCTTTAATATTAATACTTGACCTTGGGATAGAAAATACTTCAGCAATATTTTTTATCATATTATCAATATATGGACTTATTTTTGGTTCTTCAGCTACTATTGTACAATCTATATTATTTATTGTAAAACCTGCAATTTTTGTTTTATTCATTACTTCTTTAAGTAAAACCATACTGGATATATTTTTAAATTTATTATCTGTATTTGGAAAATGTCTGCCAATATCTCCCAATCCAGCTGCACCAAGAATAGCATCACAAATAGCATGTAAAAGTACGTCTGCATCAGAATGTCCAAGGAGTCCGTAAGTATAAGGGATTTCAACTCCGCCAAGTATGAATTTACGGTTTTTTGTAAGTTGATGAATATCGTAACCAAATCCAATTCTCATATTCTTTAAGTAAAGAGTTAAGAGTTATAAGTAATAACATCTGATTTTAACTCCTGACTTCCGCTCCTAAGGTGACTTTATTCGATAATCTTATTTAAAGGATATTCTACTATTCCTTCTGCTCCAGCACGGCGAAGTTTAGGTATGATTTCTCTTACTTTCTTTTCATCTATAATTGTTTCAAGAGCTACCCAGCCTTTTTCTGTCAGATTAGATAAAGTTGGTCTGCGCAAAGCAGGAAGCATATCAAGAATATTATTTAATTTTTCTTCACTAACATTAAGTTTTAATCCGACTTTCTCTTCTGCAGCAAGAGCACCTTTTAAAAGAGTAATAATGTTTTCAATCTTATGTTTTTTCCAGTCATCTTTCCACGAATTATTATTTGTAATAAATTTTGTATTTGATTCCATAATTGTAGCAATAATTTTTAATTTATTGGCACGTAAAGAAGAACCTGTTTCTGTTATTTCAACAATTGCATCAACAAGATTCGGTACTTTTGCTTCAGTTGCTCCCCATGAGAATTCCACCTCTGCTTTTACTCCATTTTCATTAAGATATTTTTTTGTAATATTAACCACTTCTGTTGCGATTCTTTTCCCTTCAAGATCTTTAACTGATTTTATATCTGAATCTTCAGGTACAGCTAAAACCCATCTTACAGGTCTTAATCCCTGCTTAGCATATATAAGTTCTGCAACTTCCTTTACTTCAGATTGAGTTTCTGTTATCCAGTCTTTACCTGTTAATCCGCAATCCAGAACACCTTTTTCAACATATTTTCCAATTTCTTGAGCACGAACCAGCATACATTCGATTTCATCATCATCTATAGATGGGAAATATGATCGTGAACCGACAATTATATTAAACCCAGCTTTTTTAAACATCTTAAAAGTAGATTCCTGTAAACTTCCTTTTGGTAATCCAAGCTTAAGTTTCATAATAAAACTTTCTACCTTTCTTTATTTATATACTTTTTCCGGATCGAAGACTTTTTTATCTTTAATTATTTTTGTTTCATTCCCAAATATTTTGCGAAAGAAGCAAGAATTATATCCTGTATGACAGGCTGCTCCTCCTATCTGGTCTACTTTTAAAAGTATTGTATCCTCATCACAATCTATATAAATTTCTTTGACTATCTGAAAATGTCCTGAATGTTCCCCTTTAACCCACAATTTATTGCGCGATCTGCTGAAATAACAAGCTTTACCTGTTTCCTTGGTTTTTTCCCATGCTTCATTATTCATAAAAGCTAACATCAGAATTTCATTTGTCTTCCAGTCCTGTACAATTACAGGAATTAAACCACCGCTTTTTTTAAAATTGATGTTTATCATTAATATTATGTCCTATTTAATATGTGTAGTTATTCATTATGGTGATATTCCTGATCAGAATGACATCCAACATGACATTTTCCACCGTCAGAATATTTATAAAAATCTATAGTGTAATCATATTCCCCAAATTTTCGACGGCGTCTGATAAGTCTATCCTGGTCAGAGCCGTGAGGATTGTGGCAGGCAAGACAATTTTTACCTGAAAGAGTCTTTTTATAAACATGCGCATAATGAAGATTCTTTTTCCCCCTTCTAAATCCTGTGACTGTAGTAATGGGTTCAGTTACCAGACGATAATTATGGCAAATGAAGCAGAATTCAAAAGCTTTTAATGTAAAAATATTCATCTGCTGGTCAGAAAGATTCCCTCGTATGAAATATCTATATTCATCAGATCCATGAGGATCATGACAATTAGCACAATGCCCTTCATTAAGAACAGGATGCCATTTTGGATTTTTCTTAAAGAAATCTTTAAATTTAGTATGACAGCTCATACATAATTCTTTTGTCTCTCTGCGAAGCTGATATTGTGTTTCTGTGCCATGTGGACTATGACATGCACTGCACCGCCCCTGTTCAACAGGAGGATGTCCGAATTTTTTACCATTTTTTTTACTATGGCATGAATAGCATAATTTAGCATCCTCTGGATCAGCACGTAAATTATATTTAAAAGGAGCGCGATGCATGTTATGGCATCCGCAATCTCCTTTTTTTATAGGCAGATGCATAAAATTTCCCTTAAGAATATTCGGATGACACATTCTGCATAATTTTTGTTTCGGTTGTTTTAGTATTGCATTTGCTTCTTCATCAGCCTGATGGGCACTATGACAGTCAAGGCAAACCTGACGTTTGACAGGTGTATGCATGATATTCCCTTCTTCAAGTTCATTCCCTTCTTCAAGTGCATATACTTTTATAGAAATAAAAATACAAAAAATTGCCACCAACATTATTAAACGGGTGGACCTTGTCATAGTTCCTCCTTAAAGTTCTAAGGAAAATAAAGCATTTTGATATAATTTCTTATGCAATAAGAAATTATAATAATTGTAGTTTTTTATATCACATTTTAAATTTTTACGCAACAAAAAAATACAAAGATTGGTAATCGGTCAGTTATCGGGGAAAATGGTAGGCGCAAGCTTTAACTTGCGTTGTTATTTCGCGGTATTTCGCAGGCTACCATCGAAAACTTAGAAGGTGTGAAAAAATTAAAAATAAGGGGTCGCGTCATAAGGGGTCGCGTCTCAACATTTGACATTACTTCCCCTTAAATCTTCTTCCAGACTTTTTATCTTACTCAAACAACTTTTATCTTTCTGCATTCTATCTTCGAATCTCCTACAAGCATGGGAAACAGCAGAATAATCCATATCAAATATTTTCCCTATTCTCTCTAACTTATACCCGGTATAT
The DNA here is from genome assembly GCA_016212735.1 of Candidatus Firestoneibacteriota bacterium. Next base: position 4,454 of record JACRDZ010000087.1, read on the forward strand.
CTCTTAATTAAACAGGGTCTGTCTGTCTTTGCAAATCAAAGTCCAAATATTTTTCATTCATCAGAATAATATTCCTCCAGTTTGACTATATTTCATACAAAAACCTTATCCTACTTTTTCCATCAACCATTCTTGTATTAAAAAATCTTCACTTTTATGAACTTTTTTGGCTTTACTTTTAATTTTATTAAAAAGCTTCATATCCAAACCAATATATTTCTTTTTCTGTAAATTAAATTTTATATCTGTTACTTCTTTTACATTATTAAATTCGAATATATCATGCTCATCGAAATAATCACTTGCTTCATGTATGGTCATTTTATTTTTTTTCATATCTCCTCCGTTCATGATTATTCATATCTCTTGCTGTTATAATTAAAGCATTGTTATTAAGCTTTTTAATAAAAAATACTGAAAGGTATCTTCCAGCACTTGTTCTGCCGAGAGCGTTATATAAATCTTCGCCATCAACATTCCCATCTTCTTTCTTAAATATCCTGCATTTGTTTGATAGGACTTCTTCTACTTCACATGGAAGAACTGAATGTTTCCAAGCAAGTTTTTCTATTATAGTATCTAACCAAATTATATCATCAATTATGATTGACAGACAAAACTCCTTTTTGTTTTTGTATTTTTATTTTGATTATTTTTATTGTAAATTTTTACTTATATAATGTCAAGAAGAAATTATAATAGGAAAATAAGGGGTCTCGTCTCAACATTTGATATTACTTCCCCTTAAATCTTCTTCCAGACTTTTTATCTTACTCAAACAACTTTTATCTTTCTGCATTCTATCTTCGAATCTCCTACAAGCATGGGAAACAGCAGAATAATCCATATCAAATATTTTCCCTATTCTC
>JACRDZ010000004.1 GCA_016212735.1 Candidatus Firestoneibacteriota bacterium
TGCAACAGTCAAAAAGATTGAAAAAAAGTAACCTAATACAAATTGTAGTTGCCCAATTCATTGGGCTAATAATTGCTCGATGAATCGAGCGACTAAAAAGTTTGTTTGATTATTTTTATAGCTTTATATTAGAGGAAAGAATATTTGTGTCTTGACACAAATGATGAAATGTGGCATATCGTAAACAGGAGGTAATAGATAATGCCAAATACAAAAATGTTACGAGAAAGATTAAGTATTGATGTTTTTCCGGATGAACATAAACAAATAAAGGTTCACGCTGCCCTCTACGGCAAAACAATCAGAGACTATGTTGTTGAAAGCGTGCTGGAGCGTATACGCAGGGAAACTGAAGAGAGAGAATTGTCAGTAGTAACTACTCATTTGGATCAATATCCTGTTTTAAAGAAGTTATAGGTTAATGAATGTATACTGGACGGAGGTAAATTGTAGTTGGGCTAATAATTACTCAATAAATTGAGCGACTACAAAATACAAGGGAGAAATTAATGTGTTTAAAATCATAAAATATATAATTATAATTGCAGGTATTATTGGCTTAATTTATTATTTTGGCAGCCCGAAGACAAGAAAGTGGTTAATTAATCAGGATAAAACCATTACTGAAAAACTTGAAATGAAAATTGAAGATGGGAAAGGTAAATTAAAAGACAAATTTGATAAAAATAAAGGTCAAATTCAGGACAAACTGAATGAAGCAAAAGAAAATGTAAAAGAAAAAATAGATAAAGTTATAAAAAAATGATTGGATAGAAAATAGTATACGGAGGGTATTCAAATGACAACCGCAATAATTGAAAAAAGAAAATTTACTTATGAAGATTATCTAAAAACACCGGAAGATAAAAGATATTCACTTATTGAAGGAGAATTATTTATGACACCAGCACCAATAACTTATCATCAAAGAATTTCAAAAAAAATTTATTATGAATTAGAAAAGTTTATAAGAGATAAAAAAATGGGAGAAGTATTTTATGCACCATATGATATTTATCTTGATAATGAAAATGTATTTCAACCTGATGTTTTGTTTGTTTCAAAAGACCGGCTTAATATTATCGGTGAAAAAAATATACAGGGTGCTCCTGACCTTGTAATAGAAATACTATCAGAATCAACAGCATATATGGATTTTGGTAAAAAGAAAAGATTATATGCAAAATTTGGAGTAAAGGAATACTGGATTGTTGATCCACAGGAAAGAATTGTTGAATTGTATTCTTTAAAAGATAACATGTTTGCAATTACAAATACTTATACTGAAAAAGATATCCTTAAATCACCTTTAATAAATATCGAAATTAAGCTTTCCGATATTTTTTCATTTTAATCAAAAAAATAGATTTGGAGCGTATGAATAATAATAATACATTTATTATTGATCTATTTTTTCTATTTTTACTGATTCACGCGGTATAGGAGAGAAGACCAATATTATGAACAAATCAGAGAGTCAATTCGCATCCATACTCCTGTATTCATCTTTAATTACTATTGGTATAATATCAATTTTATTTTTTTTGTTCCATTCAACTGAAAAATCATTAAGCTATATGTTCTATGATTTAAAACTCAAAATATGCGGTAAATATCGTTCGGATCCGCATAATATAAGAGAAAAAATAGTTACTATATCTGTCGACGAAATAAAAACAATTCCACAAATTGGTTATCCTTCACCTAATATTCACGCTAAAATGATAGAAAAATTAGTAAGTTATAAAGTTAATTCAATTTTTTATGATTTTATTTTTAAAGGAGATGTTCCTGATTCATTAGTTCAAGCGACTAAAGACGCAGGCAATATTTATTGGACTGCAAGTTTTAATTTAACCAGACATGAAAAAGAAGCGTTCTTAATCAATGAGTATACTCAGAATAATCAAGAAATAATTAAAAACAATTCTTTGAAATTTGATAATAAAACCGGTGGTTTTTGGAAAGCTAAAGTTGGGGTTTTTCCCAATGAGGCAATTGCAAAAGCAGCAAAAGGGGTTGGTCATATAAGTACTGATAATGATGAAAATAGTGAAAATGATGTTTTTCGTAAAGTGGCATTGTTTTTAAATATCGATGGATATCTTTTCCCTTCTGTAAATCTATTATTGGTTTGCGATTATTTAAAAGTACCACGAAATAATATTTTTATAAACCCCGGAGAATCAATAATACTCCTGGATGCACAATATCCTGATGGAACAAAAAAAGATATTGAAATCCCGATTAATGAAAATGGCGAGATGTTAATTAATTATATCAAACCATGGAAAATAAATGTGCATAATTATCTTGAGCCATTCTGGTTTGTAACTGTGCTTAATCCCAATAATAAACCTGAATGGGATAAAGAATTAAAAGAACGTTTAAAAGATAAAATTTGTCTTATTGGTAATGCATCTTCAATCAATAAAGATATACATAATATTCCAATCGAAACAAATTATCCGGGAATAGGAATACATGCGCATATACTTTACACAATTTTAAGTGAAAATTTTATAAAAGAAGTTCCTTTCTTTTATACTTTAATATTTACTATTTCTATTATGGGAATTTTTGCTTATTTTGTACAAAATACTAATATTTCAATAACCCTGCTTATTGCTTTTAGTTGTATGATAATTTATTCTATTTTTTCTTATACTTTATTTGTTTTTTCAGGATTATCTCCGGACGATATTTTTCCAATCGCAGGGATTTTGATTTTTGGTTTTTCCGTAGCAGTATTTAAATTTATTTATGCTGAAAAAGAGAGAGAAAAGTTGGAACTTGCGTTTAATAGTTATCTTTCTCCTCAGATATTAAAGATGGTTATTCATGATCAAAAGAGCCTAACTCTGGATGGCAGGCTTAAAGAACTTACCATACTTTTTTCTGATATTGTCGGTTTCAGTACTCTTGCTGAAAAAATTACTCCTGTAGAAATAAAGATATTGCTTAATGAATATTTTACTGAAATGACTGATATTGTTTTTAAATATGAAGGCACTGTTGATAAATTCATAGGAGATGGCATGCTGGCGTTTTTCGGAGATCCTATATCTTATGAAGATCATGCATATAGAGCTGTAATGTCAGCTATGGAGATGCAAAAAAAAGTTAGAGAATTAAATGAAAAATGGAATAATGAAGGAAAAAAACATACTATTAAGATAAGAATTGGGATAAACACCGGTAGAGTAACTGTTGGAAATATGGGGTCTGAAAGAAGGATGGAATATACTGTCATTGGGAAAGAAGTTAATCTGGCACAAAGGTTGGAATCATCGGCTACACCTGGTAAAATATTAATTAGCAACAGAACATATTCATTTATTATAGATAAAATTAAAGCAATAAATCATGGAGAGATTGAAGTGAAGGGAATGAGTGAAAAGGTCAAAACATATGAAGTTGATGAAGGATAAAATGAAAGTCGAGATAATATTAAAATATATTATAAATATAAAAAAAGGGCTCAGACATAAATATCTGAGCCCTTTAAAATTTCACAGGTTATTTTTTTACAACGTTAACAGCCTGATATCCTTTTTGGCTTTTTTCAATTTCAAATTCTACTTCTTGTCCTTCAGCTAAAGTTTTGAAACCTTCACCCTGAATTGCTTTGTGATGAACAAAAACGTCATCGCCAGATTCAGGAGTTATAAAACCATAACCTTTTTTGTCGTTAAACCACTTTACAACACCTTTTACCATTATTTACTACCTCCTCTCTTCTTTCGATAATTTAAAGTCATAGTAAATAATGGCAGAACTAAAAAACGAAATATGCATCTGCAGCTATTTCTTCTACTACTCATTTACTACACCTTAAATATAACATATCTATTAAGCTTTGTCTACTACATTAATATTAATTTGTACGATTTATTAGCGCTATTTCATCCAGAACTTTTTTTGCACCCATTGATAGCAGCTTATCAGCAAGATCTATCCCGAGTGTTTCCGGATTATTTATATCTCCATTCATATGTGCTCGAAAAATTTGTTTCCCGTCCAGGCTTGCTACGATTGCATCCAGGTCGATTTTATCTCCGGTAATTTTACCAAGCGCACCGATTGGTATTTGACAACCGCCTTCAAGCCTCCTCATTAAACTTCGTTCTGCAAGAATAGCAATGTAAGATGCTTTGTGTAATAATATTCTTGTAACCATATCGTCTATCAGCGGATCATTTTCGCGTATTTCAATACCGACAGCACCTTGCCCGACAGCTGATAATACAACATCAAAAGGAATAATTTGAGTTATCTTATCTGCCATGCCTAAGCGCTTTACACCCGCTCCTGCTAATATCATTCCGCTGTATTCACCATTTGCAAGTTTGCTGAAACGAGTATTTAAATTGCCACGCAAATCTTTAAAAACCAGATTTGAGCAATGTTTTGAAAGTTGTGCTATTCGGCGGAGGCTGCTTGTACCCACTGTTGATCCCTGAGGCATATCTTCAAGTTTGGTTTTGTTTGCAGAAATGAATACATCATGCGGATCTTCTCTTTCGCAAATAGCTCCGATTTTTAATCCCTGAGGTGTATTTGTAGGAACATCCTTCATACTATGCACAGCAAGATCAATTTCGTTCCGTACCAATGCTTCTTCTATTTCTTTAACAAAAAGACCTTTATCGCCGACTTTGGCAAGAGCAACATCTAAAATTTTATCACCTTTGGTTTTAATCTTAACCAGATTAAATTCATATTCGGGATATGCTTGTGTTAATCTGTCTTTTACCCAATTAGCCTGCCATAATGCAAGCGCACTGCCGCGTGTACCGATTGATATAATTTTCTTTTTCAAAGTAAAAAACTCCTTTTAAACTAATCTTTGGTGCGAGCTATTTGGGCAGGTGCAAGACCTGCCCCTACATCTTCTTCGGATACTTTTTCATCGGAAGAGGAAATGGTTTTTTCTTTTAGATCAAAAAGCTCCATTACTATACTTGAAATGGAATCATTTTTTTCTTCCGATGCTTTTTTTAATCTTAAAATTGGTTTATGTAAAATTTTATTAACAATAGCCTTGCTCATTGCATTTATTAAATTCTTATCGCTTTCGCTAAGGCTTTTTATTTTATTGATTGTTTTATCAAATTCTTTAAGGCGTATATCCTCAAGTTCATCACGCAAGAGTACAATAGTTGGTACTATTGAAAGACTATTATACCAGGTTTCGAAATTTGTTTGTTCGCGTGCAATAATTGCTTCGACTTTAGGAATTTCCTTGGCACGTTCTTGAATATTAGTTGTTACAACTTCTTTTAAGTCATCAATATCATATAAAAATATATTATCAACTTCGTTAACAGTAGGATCAATATCACGAGGTACAGCGATATCAATAAAGAATATAGGTTTATTTTTACGAATATGAATTATTTTTTGCGCATCTTTTTTTGTAATTATGAAATGCGGTGCACCTGTAGAGCTTATTACTATATCTATATCTACAATATTATCCATTAAAGCTTCAAAACGGATTGGTGTACCGTTAAAAACTTTTGCCATATCACATGCTTTTTCATATGTACGATTGGCAACAACTACTTTAGTTACGCCATTTGTAATCAGATGCTTTGCAGTCAGCTCGCTCATTTTTCCTGCACCAATAATCATTACTGTTTTGCCTTCAATAGAATTAAATATTTTTTTAGCAAGTTCAACAGCTGCAAAACTTATCGATACAGCGCTTTTTGATATATCAGTATCCGTTCGTACTGATTTACCGACAGAAATAGCATTTTTAAATAAAGTATTAAAAATTATTCCTGTAGTTTTATTTTCAAACGCAGCCTGATAAGCATCTTTTATTTGTCCGAAAATCTGAGGCTCTCCGACTATCATGGATTCAAGGCTGGATACAACTCTGAATAAATGTTCAACAGCTTTGATTTCACTACAAAAATACAGACAATTTTCAAGATCATCAGGATTGATCTGATGATAATCGCAAATAAATTGTTTAATATTATTTATTCCGTTTTCAGGTTCTTTAACAAGAGCGTATATTTCAACTCTATTGCATGTAGAGAGTATAACTACTTCTTTGATTTCCGGATATGACTTCAATGAGCCTAAAGCATGAGCCAATTTACTTTCGGGGAAACCGATTTTTTCTCTTATTGCAACCGGTGTTGTCTTATGACTTACTCCAACAATAACTATATGCATCTTTGTTCCTTTAAAAATTATGTTCGCCGATTTTTAAAAAATGTAAACCAATATATGTGGAAATTACAAGCAAAAATCCAATTATAGATAAATAAGCTGTCTTTTTTCCACGCCATCCGGCAGTAATCCTGACGTGTAGAAGAATAGCATAAAATAGCCAGATTATAAACGCTGCTATTTGTTTCGGTTGCCATGACCAGAATGAGCTCCATACTTGTTGCGCCCAGATCATTCCTACAATAATTGTTAATGTGAATAATGGAAATCCGAATGTAATAGAGCGATAATTGACTTCATCCAATACTTCCAGAGAAGCTAACCGATAATGCCATATGCTTTTACTTTTAGATTTGATTTGTTTTTCCTGATATAAATACATGAGTCCAGTTACAAATGCAATGACAAATGATGCATAACTTAAAAACGCAACAACTATATGTATTTCAAATAGACGGTTATTTAAAATTGGAGGCAAAGGTTCCATTGTTTTAGGGATTATTAAAGCATAACCCAAACATATACACGCCAGAGGCAGAATAATTACACCTATAATTCTTAAATTATAAAAGTAGTTAATAATAATAAATAATAGAACAATGCACCAGGCAAAAAACATAAGGGTTTCATATAAATTAGCCAGAGGGGAATATCCAAGAGCTAAGCCTCTGAATAAAATTGAAAAACTATGCAGAATAAACGCACCCCAGGCAATATAATTTCCATATTGAGTTAATCTTTCATGGCGATGCGATATTGCCATTAAATAAAACATAAAACCAATAAAATATCCCAAAAAAGCGATTAAAATAAAAACTATATTAAAAAGAGACAAATGTTCAATCATGTGATTTTCAACCCTTTCTCTTGTAGGACATTTCTAATTTTTTCTTTCCATAAAAGAGAATTATTGTTTTCTACTAATTTTATTATTTCATTACTGGCTATTTTATTCATTAGAAAATTGCGCTCATTTTTATTATTTATTTCTTTTAAAATTTTTTGGCGAATTTTACCAAGAAAATTAATATAATCAATATAATCCTTGCTAAATTCTTTTTTTAATTTGTTTTTTATTTTTTTAACTAAAGCAGGACTTGCTCCAGAGGTAGAAACGGCAATTTTCAATGCTCCCTTGCTTACAATCGCAGGCATAATAAAATTACTATTTACGCTACTTACTGTATTAACCAAAATATTAGCTTTCCTTGCTTCGTCGGCTATTTTAGAATTTAAGCTTGCATCTTCCGTAGCAATAATCACAAGCTGCACACTCTTAATATCCGATTTTCTATAAGCTCTTTTTGCGAGCTTAACTTTATTTTGTTTAGCGATTTTTTCAATCGCTTCTGTCACACACGGACTTATCACTTTTATTTCAGCGCCATGTGTTAATAAAGTTTTTATTTTTCGTTCTGCTACTTTACCTCCGCCGATTACCAAACATTTAATTTTTTCCAGATTAATAAAAACAGGATAATATTTTACCATTTGTTATTAAATATGTCATCTCCATTTTCCAAAATTGTAGAATGAAAGCGGTAGAATGTAAAGAAAAAAATTTGACGATCATAAAAAATGTAAGTGAAGCATATTAAAATTTATCTGTAACTCAAGGCTAAAACGTCTACAACCTTATGAAACAAATAAAAGCAATAATAGCTGAAGATGAAGATATCTGCTGCGATTCCCAAAGCGCCTCAATATCTGCAATGGATTGAAATTCAGAGCGGAGATGGTGTAATACTTGTTTCCGTAAATATAAATTACATAATAAAAGCCAGCCGCACATTTACCAATCGATACGATATCAAATTAAAAGACATCCCCGAAACTCTAACAGTCAGCCGTCCATATATACATTTATTCAAGCAGATGTGATAGCAAAAAAAACTCTTGACATACACGCAATTATTGTGATTAAATTTATAAAAAGATTCAATATCAGATTAATTCAATATGTATAAATTTTCTTCCAAATAATATTATTATTTTATTATTAGAAATAAATTTTAATAATTCGAATAATGAAAATATTGAATTTAATGATGTGTTGAATTTTAATGAGACTTTTAGGTATATTGATAATTTGTATTTTGATCATAAAGATTCAAGAAGAGGGCTTACTGCTGAAGCTCCTGAAATCAAGATTGAAAATGGATTTACCGAAGATTTTATTGAAAAAATAATCAGTTTAATTACCAAAGAAAAAATTAAAAAAATATTTGATGAAAGGATGATTTTATTAAGCATAGCTTGTTTAGATGAGAAGCTGTCGGATGAGCTAAGTTATAAATTTTTCAATATAGATTCAAGTTGTATGCAATTACCGGATGATGAATATATTAAAAAATACTTAGAGGAGAATACATACAAGAGATGGAGAGATAAAGGTGTGTATTATGGTTTTACGCATTATAGCTTTGGATGTCTTTCTTTTGGTGAAAATAAATGGTTGTTAGAAATTTTCAGAAAACAGTATTCAGATTTGGCGATTATTATTTGTTTTCAATATGGTGTTCTAAAATTAATTGACGAACAACTGTTATTAATAAATACAAGAAATACAAATAAAATTGATGAACTAAATGAATTATTTAAAGACTTTGTAAAAGATTATTGGTTAGACACCATTACAAATCAAGATCAAGGTCGTGAAATGTTTTTGTTATGGAAATCTATTTTTGAAAAAGAATATCATCTTTGGGAAATTATTAATAAAAAAATGGAACTACTAAATAAATAGCGGGGTTAAATATGAGAATTGAATAAATATGCTGAATATGTTTATTTCCATCCTTATATTCGGGATGTATTTTTTTCTCAAAAAGAGAACAAGCCTGTTACCTACTTAGGTTATCAAAGAGACGATAAAGAAAAAAAATTATTACTACATGTGAAGTATCCTGAAAAAAATGAAGTGAAGAACTGGGATTGGGAAGAATATGTTCCTGCCCAAGAAAGAGATTATCCTATTGATTCTATACACTTAAGTATTTTTGAGTTTGGTATCGGAATCCTTTCAATTCAGGTAGCTGAATGTCTTGGAGAAGATAATTTCAAAGGTAAAAAATTCAAAGAAATTTTAGCTTTTAATGAATTAGCAAGAAAAATATCAGCATCAATTAGACCTTCTGAACAAAAAAAGCAAGGACGCCTTTTAGATTCAATTAGTATTGAAGGTGTTGCTAATAGTAAAGAAGAGTTTAAAGATGAATCATATTTATCTATTGAAAATAAATTAAATGTTTCTAATGTTATAAAAAGCTATTCCTGCTTTTAGTAGTGTATTGGATGATAGAATGGTTGTTTATTCTTATACTTGAAATTACATCTTTATGATAGATGGATAAATATGGGTACTTTATATGGATTTTCACGCTTTAGTAGCACATGTTTGGTTAATGGGTATAAAGGTAAAGATAAAAAAGGTAAAGAATCTTTTTCTTTTAATGAAATTTATAATCATTTTGAGACTATTTATTATGAAATTGCATTGCTTACGTATTTTCAAAGAGCGGCACTTCTAAAATTTTCTAAGGAAGCGGCAAAATGTGCTGATGAATTTAAACAATCAGATGAAAATGTCTACAAAAATATTAAAAAATTAAAAGAAGATTTTCTATTATTTACTAACAAATATTGGTTTATTGAAATAACTGGACAAGAACAGGGAATAGATATTCATAATAAATGGAGTGATGTTGTAAAAAATAATCAATTATTCGAAGAAGTAAGACAGGAATTATCTGAATTACATGAATATATTGAAATCATACAAGCGAATGATGAAAATATACAAGCGAATAAGTTGAATTTACTAATGGGAGCTTTGACAATTCTAGCAACAATAGGTTTAATTTTAAGTTTATGGATTGGATTTTTTTCGATTAGTATTCCTGATAAAATATTTTGTATTAAAAAAGAATCTTTGGAGATTTTATTTTATTTGGCTCCATTAGTAATTTGTTCGTATTTTTCAATTTATATTTATAGACTTTATACAGAGGTTGATAAACGAAAACAGTTAGTCGAAAAGACTAAAAATTTGTTAAAGGAATTTAAATAATGGTTGATAATTTAAACAATAATTCAATTTGGGATTTTGATTCTAATGGGACTCTTCCTGAAAATCTTTGGCTTTTTAAATGGGAAGCTACTAATATTTATGATTACATTTTTGAAACAGATGATTTAAGTTGTATACGTGGCGGTAGTCAGATACTGGATGAATTTAGAGATAATATAATTATTATAACCAATGCATATAAAAGCATTAAAATTATATATAATGCCGCAAGTCAATTTTTGGCTTTAGTCCAAGGAAACCAAAATTTTTCAGAAAAATTCGGAATGGAAATAAAAACGGATTTTATGAATAATTTTTTTGGGACAAGTGAATTTGGGTATTATCCATTGGCTCAATTAAAAAATATTAAAGCAGACAATAAACTAGTATATGCAATTCATCAATGTGAAGAGGAAATTTTTAGAAAAAGGTTGACAAATTTAAATATTTATCCTGGTAATCATATATCTGGTAATCCTAAAATAGACAATATTGATAATTTGAGATTAGCTGACTCTAAAACAGAAAAAGTTTTCAGAGAAGGAATGGAAATTGAAGTTGAAGTTTCAAAAAATACAAAAGTTAAATTTGATAAAGGTAAAGATGCAAGGTTTGGACTTGTTGGAAAAATTTACAAAAGCTATAAAGGAAGAGATATCTCATCGGAGCAATCTCCATTTTATCAAGATTTGACGTCTCTTTCTAAGCTGAATGATTTTAAAAAAGGTTATATTGCTTTAATTTCAGGTGATGGAAATGGGTTTACGGAAATCAGAGAAAAAATAAAAACATTAAAAGAATTAAAACAATTCAGTGAATTTATTGAAAAAACTTTAACAAACTCAATAGGTGCATCAATAGATAAGGAATTATCAGAGATAGAAAAAGGCTTGGAAGAAAGGAAGAGGGCTACTCTACCCGTACTACCCGTACAAGTTATTTATTTAGCAGGAGATGAATTCATTCTAATAGTTAAAGGAAGCAGAGGGATTGAAGTTGCAGATAATATTATGAAAAATTTTGAAAAAAAATGTGCAGCGTCTGAAATTGATAAATTTAAAAAAATTTCACTTTCGTTAGGTTTGGTTTTATCTCATTGCAATACTCCAATAAAATTACTTGTTGAAGCAGCCAAGGAGCTGGAGAATATTGCCAAATCACAAAGTAAAACGAAAAAGATAAATCAAGATTATCCATTTGTAATAGATTTTATGACATTTGAATCACATCCAACCACAAGTGATGGTATCGAAAATTATAGGAGAAATTATCTTGAAAGTAGTGATGGTAATAAATTATATGCGAGACCATATAATAATCAAGATTTTTCTGTATTGATAAAGAAAATTCAAAAAGCTAAAGGTAATAAATTTCCTAAAACTCAGTTATATAAAATCGTATCCGAACGGATTAAATTAAAAAATACAGAAAAATCATATGAAAACAATTGCAGAGAAATGATAAAAAAAATCAAGTTGGATTGTAATGAAGCTGATAAAAATGAAATATTGGAATATTTATCAGAAGACATCAACAGAATCATTGATTACCATGAAATATATGATTTTATAGGAAATTAACATGGAAAATTTGAAAATTACTTTAAAAATTCAAGGTCCTTTTGTAACATCAGGTGTCGGAATTAAAAACATAGGGATAGATGTTAATCAATTAACTGATGGTAATGATATTCCTATTATTTCAGGGACTCATATTAAAGGGCGAATTAAATATGCGTTATTACAGTTATGTTTAATGCATGATGATGCTTTTTACTTAGATTTAAATATTGATAATAAAAATAATAAAATCGATTTTTGGAATAAAAAACTCGAAGTTGTTTTTGGAGCGGAAGGATATTCTCCTTCACCGCTTATTTTTGAAAATTTTATTTTGCAGGAAGCTAATGACGCTTTTTCAGTTGTTAATAGAATTGCAATTTCAAGAATTACAGGTACTGCAAAAGAAGGTGCATTAGCATATATCGAAGGTGCCAAGTCTGGTAAAGGCTATTTGTGGTCGGGGAGAGTTTTAATCCCATCCAATGGTTTTAATAGTTTAACACAAAAAGAAATTAAAGATTTGATTGTTTATGGTTTTTTATGGCTTGATAAAATAGGTGCACAAAAAACAGTCGGTTGGGGAAAAATAATTGCCAGAGATTTTGATTTAATAAATCTTGGACTACTTCCTATAAAACAGATCATAGATAAATTAAAAAATATTACACAAGAAGAATATAGATCAACATATGTGCGAACGCTTGAAGAAAATACTGTCAAATACGAGAATCCGGCAACTTTAATCATTAAACTGGAATCACCTTTATTAGTTGCAGATCATTCAGCACGCGGAAACTTTTTTGAATGCAGAGATGATATCCCAGGTAGTGTGATTAAAAGAGCGTTAGCAGATGCTTTCCTTTTAGTTTTAGGTGAAAGACCCGGTAATTTTATTAATAAATCATTATTGAATCAGAGAAATGAAAATTATAAAGAACTTATTGAAAAATTTTCTTTAATATTTATAAAATTTGCTTTACCAGTACATCCGTATATTAAACAAGCTGATATGAAAAGGCCCATGTCTTTACCTTTAACGGCATTTGTTAATAAAGGATGGAATGAAAACGATGGAGGTCCATGGGATATCCTTACAGCAGATTTATTGAAAGAAGGAAGAGATTATATATCAAAAAAATCAGAAAAGCGGATAACTTTTAAATTGGACAATTTAAGATTAAACGGTTGGCAAACGAGTGAATCAGATAATTTGTTTATTCCAAATCATTTTATACAAACAAGAACAAGTATTGAATGTTTTACTCAAGGATCAGAAGAAGCAAAGCTTTTTAGTTATCGAGCTATAAATAATATTTATACGAAAAAGGAGAATAAAAAAAAGCAATGTCTTTTATCAGAAATAATTTTTCCTGAATCAGATAAACTGAAAAAACAAATATTTGAGATTATAAATTCAGTAAAAACAATTGGCAAAACTTCACGTCAGGGATTGGGAAAAGTAATTATTGAGCCAATAAATTATAAGTCTGATAACTGGGAAGAAAGATTAGGGAGATTCAATGAAATAGTTTCAAATGAATTATTTTTGGTACCGGTAATGCTTGCAACTGAAGCTGTTTTATTGGAACCTTTTAAAGTTGATTTGTCCATTAATTTGAAAGATATGTATGAAGTTTCATGGGAAAAGATATTTAACAAGTTTGATTTAGATGTTAAGTTAAAAAAATTTTATACTCATCATAAAATACGCGGAAATAAACAAAATAATCAATGTGTCGCTCCTGTTGTTTTAACATGCGCAGGGAGTGTATTTGTTCTTGGATTTGATAAAACTAAAAAAGACAAAATAAATGAGACTTTTAAAGAAATAAATCTTTTTGGAATTGAAATTCCGGAATTTATTTATAAAATTGAAGAAAATTGGCATATTTTCTGCCCCTTTAGAAAAACAAATGGTTATGGTGAAATAAAAATTTGTCATCCGATTCATATTAAGGGAGCTGTCCATGACATTTACAAATCTTGAACAAATTAAAAAAAGCAGATATTTACCTGGTCCTGAAGTTATCAATATATATAAAATATTTGGGACAATAACTACCAGGACACCTTTACATCTGGGAAGCGGGGAATCAGGCAAAGCCTTTGGCCGAAAATCAAAAGAAAATGAGGCTGAGGAAAATTGCAGTTTAATTTTTAAAGATTATCGTGGAATACCTTGCATCCCTGGTTCTTCATTGAAAGGAGTAATCAGAACGTGGCTTGAAACACATTTAATGCCTTTTAATTTTAATCAAACATATGATGTTGCAATGTTTGCTGTAGATGAAATAGACAATGATAAAAATGCTTTTAGTGAACATGTTGAAAAAAAGAAAGTTGAATTTAAGAATAAAGCCAATATAAATAGTTTGCTTGCGGATTTTTATTCAACAAATTTAGATATTATTTCAGGAATATTTGGCTTTCAAAGATATATGGGAAAACTGGAAATAGAAAATTCATATATAAAAAATCCAGAGACATGGAATGAAATTAATATTTTTACGATGCCGGGTGTAGCAATTGATTATATTACCGGAACAGCTAAAGAACACAGTCTGTTTACTTATGAACTTGTAGCTCCGAAAGTCAACTTTGGTTTAGAATTGACTTTGAAAAATGTAAGATTATGGGAACTTGGGATGGTTTTTTCGGTTTTAGACAGTTTTAATAATGAATATTTTCCTTTAAAACTTGGCGGATTAAATGGTATTGGATATGGTCAAATAAATTTAAATATCGAATCGATATGCCAATTAGGTGACGATGATATAAAAAAAGCTGGTGGAAAAATACTAAATGATTTTAATTCTTTAAATAGTAACACTAACGGATTGCAGAACTGGAAGTCATTATCTATTGCTGATCACAATAAATTTAGATTAGATTGTATTTCTGAATTTGTGCAAACTATAAATTTATTAAATGGAGATTCCCAATAATGTTTGCTTATAATCTCATGAATTGTTTAATTAAATATTCAATAACCGTTGATTCACAGGTTTTTATTGGCGGTGCACTAGAAAAATTAGATAAACAAAAATTACAAAATAGTAAGTCGAGAGGAAAGGATTATCAACTTTCGAGAAAATCATCAAATCAAAAATTATCTGGAAATGATGATTCTGGCATTGATTTATCAATATTTTATCCTGTACTTAATGAAAATAAGGAAGTCTGGGAATTTTTAATACCAGGTTCAACGCTAAAAGGGTTATTCAGAAATTATTGTTATAATTTAATTGAAGATATATTAGATGATGAAAAAATACATATTCAGGGAGTATGGAATAAAAATAATTGCCTTGGAAATATTTTAATTAGACAAACTTTTGGAACAACTGATCAAAAAGGTATAGCTGAATTTTATTCAGCTGAAATAAAAAACCCGTATTATAATAACAAGGCTTACTATAGTAATATTGCTAATATTGATAATAAGGATATTTCTCTAACGCCAAAAAGAAATATTCCTTTAAGATTAATTACTCAAAATAAACTGGACAGAATTTCTATGGCAACAACCGAAGGATTAAGAGCTCTTGGTACAATAGAAAAAGAAATTGTTTTTGCGGGTCAAATAGAATTACATAATTTTCCATGGTGGAGTGCGGGTCTTCTTTGCTTGGGAATAGCTGGGTTTAATAATGATGAAATAAGAATAGGAGCAAAATCCGGTATTGGTTTTGGAAAAATTAATTTTAATATAGATGAAGTAGCATTAGCATATCATAAGAAAGCAATGAAATTCTTAACAGAAGAAAATAATTATGTAAAACTTCCTGGGATTGGTTCAACAATAACCTCGTTTCAGTCAAAATTTGAATATATTAAAGCTTCAAAAGAAAAAGTCCCAAAAGATTCCATTGGAATCCCTTTATTTTTATTAAGCGATAACGATTATATTCAACTTCAAATTAACAAAAATATAAATAAAAATCCTTTTTATGAGAATATTCTTAAGGTTGATAATATAAATGATTTTTTTTATAAAACTAAAAATAAAGTTAAGGAAACTTTGCTTTACTTAACTGGTGGAGAACAATAAATGCATTACATGAATCCATTTGATTTTGTTGAATTTGTTAAAGAAATAAATCGTAAAACCATAAATGAGTGGAATGGTTTAAACGGAAATAAACTTTTTTCCGGACGGATTTATTTAACATTAAAAACAATTACACCTTTAAATATTTCAGGTGAAATAAAAATTAATCCAGATGCAAAAAGTATATCCGAAAAAAAGTTTTATAAACAAAAATACAGTAACTCCTTATTGCCTTGCATCCCGGCTAACAGCATTAAAGGCATGTTAAGGTCTTATATAGAAGCACTTACAAATGGATTCGTATCAAGTTATAATTTAGAATATAAAAAAGAAAAGACTAAAAGAAATATTGGATTTAAAGCTGAAGAAGTTATTTATCGTCAATTTCAGCTTCCAAAAGTATTTGATTATTATTCAACTCCAGTGGATATTTCATCTTTTCTTTTTGGATTAACAGCACTTCCATCTGAAGATAAAAAAAAATTTGTCGGTGCATTGAAAGCAAAAATTGAATTTAGTGATGTTTTTTTCAATAACGATGAAATTAAAATTTATACTGCATTGGATTTACCAGATGAAAAAGTTCCTTTCGGAGTCCCAAAACCACAAAAAAATAATTGGTGGTATTTTATGCCCGAAAAAATTACAAAAAACAACATGGGCAACGCCGAATTTATTGGAAGTAAATATAGAGGAAGAAAATTTTATTTTCATCAAGATCCAAAACAATGCATCAAATATTATTATGAAGAATGGAAGCATCAAAAACTTATAAAATATAATGCCGAATGTATAGATTCAGATAAAGCATCAATACCTTTTTACATTAATTTTAATAAAGTCCCTGAATCACTTCTTAAGCTTTTATTGACTGCTCTTTGTCCAGGGAGAACAGTTCGTCATAAACTTGGTTCATTAAAACCTTTTGGATTTGGCTCAGTTGAGTTTAATATTGAAAAAATACTTTTTCAAAAAAATGGTTGGGACAGATTCGAATCTATTAAAGTAACAGAAGCAACCGTTTTAGAAGAAGATCAAGAATTAAAAAAGCTAATTGAAAAATTTAAGGAAAGAAAAGAACCCAATAGAGAAATAAGTGTTATTGAAGATGAACTGATTAAAGAAGGACTTATTAATGAAAACACATGGAAAGCATTAAGGTTTATATTGCATTGTCCTGAAAATCTAAAAGAAGATAATAGAAAATTTATCTATCCAATTTTTAGAAAAAAAGAAAACGGTGAGATTTTGACTGCAAAACAAAAAGGTTTTGCTCAAACAGTACGTTATGAAAATGAGTATAGCAGTAAAATATCAATGAAGGATTTGAGAGAAATAGTAGTTGAATTATTTGAAGATGTGACAAACGGAAAACAAACAATAGATTTTGATTTTTATCAAACAAAAGCGGATAATTTTACATATATTAAAAGAAATGCAGGATTATTATGATTCCGTTCCTAATATAAATAATCTTATTAAGTTAGCCAAAAATATTAAATTATCTTTAACATATGAACAAAAACAGTTATTAGTTGGAATAACTCGTTTTAATATTGCAGCAAGATATCCTGATTTTAAACAAGAATTTTATAAAACTTGTACAAAGGAATTTACTGAAGAATATTTTTTTAAGATTAAGGAGTTATACAAATGGCTATTATTGCAAATGAAGCTATAGAGATATCGGAAAAATTTCTTAAATTGATAAAAAATGCAAATATCCGAATTGAGAGAGCTGTTTTATTTGGTTCATATGCAACAGGAAACGCAAAGAAATGGAGCGATATTGATCTTGCTATTGTTTCACCTGATTTTTCCGGTATAACATTCTATGATAATAAAATGTTAATCCCTTATCTATTAAAAGTTGATTCCCGTATTGAGTTACATCCATTCAAACCCGATGATTTTAGTGAAGATAATAATTTTTTTGTTAAAGAAATAGTTAAAAATGGGATAGAATTAAAAATTAACTAAAATATCAAATTGACATATTAATTATCTTTGCGGTATATTTAAAAATCATCAGGGTTCTCTTGCGGAGGAGCTTTTAAACTCAAGACAGGAAGAATTAAAACCTGAAGAAGAAAAAAATACTGGATTCATACGCTCTTCTATGGTTATTGCTATATTATTACAGCGTATAAACCCGATTTAGAACATTTTGGATCAGATTATAAAACGAGGAGATAAAATGATTAAAGCGTTGCCTGGTAAATGTCCACTTTGCGGTGGTACTAAAAAAGCAGGAAAAACTATTTTTACAGTTGATTTGGGATTTGGTGTTGTGGTGGTGAGAGATGTTCCTGCAACTGTATGTTCCCAGTGTGGAGCGGATTGGATTAAAGACTCAATTTCTTCTAAATTAGAAGAAATTGTGAATGATGCCCGTCAGAAACATCATCTAGTAGAAATTGCATCAATGGCTATTTAAAGTATAATAATAAACTCATAGTTAAAAAAAGGAGGAATAAAAATGACAATTAGAACCTATCGTAATTCGAATAAAAATGAAATAATATTTCTTATAGAAGAAGACCCTGAAGGTGGATATAATGCTCAAGCTATTGGGGAGTCAATTTTTACTCAAGGGGATACAATTTCTGAATTGAAGCATAATATAAAGGAAGCATTAAGTTGTCATTTTGAAAGTGAAAAAGATATTCCAAATATAATAAGACTTCATTTTGTAAACGAGGAAATTTTATCATATGCCTAAAATACCAAGAGAATTGTCTGGAAGGGATCTAATAAAAATATTACAAAAATATGGATATCGGGCAACAAGACAAGCTGGCAGCCATATTAGATTGACAGGCAATTTTAAAAATATAGAACATCATATAACTATTCCAGACCATGATATTGTTAAAATAGGGACTTTAAACAAAATAATTAAAGAGGTTGCTAATTATTTGGAGATCGACAAACAGATACTGATAAAAACATTTTTTAATTCTTGAAAAATAAGAATTCGAAGATCGTAGAGTATTTAAAAATACTAAATAATTATTTGGTGTAATATGAATACTATTTCCAAACTTTTTTTCCACAAATACCGCATTAATCTCAAAGCTAAGGAATTGATTTCTCTTCCTGAATATAAAGGGTTTGCCTTGCGAGGGGTGTTTGGGTGGGCACTCAGGCGGATTGTGTGTGTAACTAGGGATAAAGAGTGCAGTAAATGTATGCTCAAATTAAAATGTGTTTATTCCGCTATAATGGAATCACCAGTACCTGCCGATCATCCGGAAAGCAGAAAATACAAAAATGCTCCGCATCCCTATATTATTATTCCTCCGGCTGCAAAAAAGAGATATTTTAAACCAGGGGATATTCTGTCTTTTGAGTTCGTGCTTATTGGCAAAGCAAATGATTATCTGCCGTATTTTGTTTATACATTTACAGAAATGGGAAAACTGGGAATTGGTCATCATAAAGGAAAATTTGATGTGGCATCGGTTGAGGAATTAAGATTTGATGGGTCTGTAATAGAAATATATAATGATAATAATAAAATTCTTAAAAATCCGGATAATAGAATTGACTATAGTTTCTTTAAAAATAAAGAAGTAAATAATAATGATGCAATAACAATAGATTTCGAAACTCCGGCAAGGATAAAAGTAAATGATAACCTATCATCAGATTTATCTTTTAAAGTTTTGATTGAACGATTATCAGAAAGAGCATGTTTGCTTGCTCATTTTCATTGCGGAGCAGAACTTGTAAGCTTTGAAGAATTCGCTGTTGATTCTGGAAAAGTTGAAATTATTGATAATAAACTTGAATGGGTTGACTGGGTGAGATATTCCTCAAGACAGGATACAAAAATGAATTTCGGCGGATGTATTGGGAAAATAACTTACAAAGGCGATTTTCAAAAATATTTACCACTTTTGAAATTAGGGGAACATATTCATGTTGGTAAAGCAACAACATTTGGGCTTGGGAAATATAGGATAATAAGTTAACTTTTTCTTGACATACACACGATATATGAGTATGATTCATTATCATGAAAAATCAAATGAAACTAAATAAAATTAGAGTTAATGTTATCTTGCCTTCTCAGACTATTAATCTTCTTGATCGAGTGATAAAAAAAGGTGAGCGAAGTCGTATTATCAATGAAGCAATAAAATCTTACCTTCGGAAAGTTAGCCGAATAAAGCTTAAAGAACAACTGAAAGAAGGGGCACTTAAAAGAGCAGATCGCGATCTTTTATTAGCAGAGGAATGGTTTTCTCTTGAGAATGAATTATGACTGAGGATTATAAAATAATAACTCCTAAGCGTGGTGAGATTTATTTGGTAAACTTTGATCCGACTATTGGCGCAGAGATCAAAAAGACCAGACCGGCTTTAATTGTGCAAAATGATATAGCTAATCGCTATAGTCCAATTACTATTGTAACTGCAATTAGCTCTCAATTTGAAGAACATTTATATCCTACAGAAATTTTAATTGAACCTCCAGAAGGTGGCTTGGGAAACAATTCAGTTGTACTTTTAAACCAAATTCGTTCAATCGATAAAAAAAGATTAATAAAACGATTGGGAAAAGTAGAGATTGAGACAATGGATAAAATTGATCGGGCATTAATGATAAGCTTATCCCTTGCAGATATTTAAAAGGTGATGCAATGAGAGATCAAGCGATTAAAATAAACAGAATAAACAAGCTCTTTGACAATTGTATATGACCGTTCGCGGGACAGGGAAAACGCACTAAAAATCTTTAAAAACCAACCACTTTCATAAGATAATTATTGTCCCAACCTGCTTTAAGCCTTTTCCCTTTTATTCCCAATTTTAAACTTTTTTCTTGTCGTAAAAGATTTAATACTATTTGCCGTATTACA
>JACRDZ010000089.1 GCA_016212735.1 Candidatus Firestoneibacteriota bacterium
TAGCAGTTACAGGATTAGGGCATTTATATCGATATATGTCTGACTATGAAAAAAGCATATATGCATACGAGCAATACAACAAAATAAGTTTGAAAATAAAAGATATATCCGGAATTGGTGCGTCATATCATAATATGGCAGACTGTTATACAGAAAAAGGTGATTTTAAAAAAGCAAAAGAATTTGCAGAAAAAGGATTAAAATTAAGTCTTAACTCCAAAAATCAATTTCCAATATGTACTGCATATATTCATATTGGATATTGTGAATTGGAACAGGACAATTACGACCAGGCAATAAAATATCTTGAAGAAGCCAAAAACATAAATGAAAAAAATACTTTTTTAAAAAATTTTACAGTATTCCTTTATCCATATCTTGCAGATTCTTATATTAACCGATTCCTTTTAATAATGAAAGAATTTAATGTTAATCAAAAATATACAGAATTAACCAGAACAAAAAATATATGCAATCTATCATTAAAAAAAACAATAAAATGGCCGTTGCATCATTCCTGTTCTCTGCGAGTAACAGGTAAATATTATACACTTCTTAACAAAAATAAAAAAGCAGATAAATATTTTATCAAAAGTATAGAATATTCTAAAAAAATTGGAAGAAAATATGAACTTGCAAAATGTTTATATGAATACAGTATTTTTCTTAAATCAATAAAAAGAGATAATGATTCTTTTAATAATCTGCTCAGCGCTTATAATATTTTTAATGAAATCAATGCCAAAAAATATATACAACTTTGTAATGTTCTCTCAAAAACAATAAAAATAAAGGATATGAATATGGAAGAAAATTCTAATAAATCCAATGAAACAATATCTAAAGAAAGAGACCTTTCTATTATATTGAATATAACAAGAGAGATAAGCTCGATTCTGGATCTAAATGAACTGCTTAATAGAATTATTGACAGGACAATGGAACTTGTCGGAGCTGAACGAGGTGTTATTTTCCT
The DNA here is from genome assembly GCA_016212735.1 of Candidatus Firestoneibacteriota bacterium. The sequence continues at coordinate 977 of JACRDZ010000089.1, forward strand.
TTATTCTGACGAAATATCCGAAAAAAAATCTCTGGAAATCAAAGTAACAAAAAATATTGATAATAAGGATATTGAAACTCAATCAAAACTATTAAGTTACAGTATAATTGAAGAAGTTGAGAAAAATAAAAAACCAATAATTATAGAAAATGCATTATCTGATAACAAATTTAATATACATTCCAGTGTAGTATTAAATGGATTAAAATCAATAATTTGTGCACCGATTATTATACGCGGAGAAATTCTTGGGTTGATTTATCTGGATAATCGTTTTTATACAGGATTATTCAGACAAAGAGATATTGAAATACTTGATATGATTTGTTCTCAATCAGGAATATCAATACAAAATGCTATATTATATAAAAAAGCTATTCATGACGCGTTAACAACTACATATAACAGAAATTTCTTTGATAACTATCTTACAAAAGTCGTAAGTGAAGCTAAAAGATATAATACAGAAGTTTGCTTAATTATCCTTGATATAGATAATTTTAAAAGATTTAATGATAATTATGGACATGAGACTGGTGATGAATTATTAAAAACAATATCAAATAAAATTGTTAATAACATAAGAGAATGTGATATAGCAGCTCGATATGACGAAGATAAATTTGCAATTATATTACCAAATACAGATATAAATGGAGCTTCTTTAATAGGTAAAAAAATAAAAGATATTATTGCTGAAACTGAAATAATATCAAAAGGCCAGATTAATGAAGAAAAACTATCTGTTACAATAAGCATGGGAATTGCAGAACTTGAAAAATATGATAGAATAAAACTCATTGAAGATGCTTTAAAAGCTCTAAATAAAAGAGATATATGATACCTTTAAAAGATAATATCCCATCAAAAACATTTCCTTTTATTACAATATTTTTAATAATAACTAATTTTATAGTATTCTTTTATGAAATTTCTTTAGGAAGTGATATAATAAATTTTTTAGATATTTATGGATTTGTTCCTAAAAGATTGTTTATATTAAAATCATTTTATATATATAAATATGGAACATTAATAACATCAATATTTTTACATGCCGGATGGCTTCATCTTCTTGGGAATATGCTTTATTTATGGATTTTTGGTGATAATGTTGAAGATATGTTAGGACATATTAAATTTTTGTTTTTTTACATTTTCTGCGGTATTACAGGAACATTGGCACAGATTATCATAAATCCTCTATCTAAAATCCCAATTATAGGAGCAAGCGGTGCTATTGCAGGTGTTCTTGGAGCTTATTTTATCTTTTTCCCTAAATCCAGAGTTCTTACAGTCGTTCCAATTTTCTTTTTTATAAGAATTATTGAAATTACATCAGTATTATTTATAGGATTCTGGTTTATAATACAGTTTTTTAATGGGACATCATCTTATAACTTGAATAATATATTTGAAGGTGGTGTTGCCTGGTGGGCACATATTGGCGGATTTATAAGTGGATTTTTATTTTCTGTTATTTTTAAAATTAGAAAATCAATATCAAAATAATCATGGATAATATATTGTTTTTGATGCATTTGTTTTATGTGAGGTTTCTAAACGAAAGGATGAAAAAATATATCTTAGTATTAAGACCATTAAAAAACCTTGCAGCATAATTTTCCAGTTAAATGTAGATTTGCCGCGTACTCTATCAACGAAAACAATAGGAATTTCTCCAATTGTAAATCCCATAAGATAGGCTTTATATAGAAATTCCTGTACAATTGCAGGTCCAAGAGAAATAGTATTATCAATATTAATAGCTTCAAGCACATTACGTTTGAAACACCTATATCCTGATGTACAATCATGTATTTTAATTTTTAATATTTGTCTTATATAAAAATTTGCAAAAAGCGTTATTATATGTCTTAAAAAGCCTCTTTGATCTTTTCCTTCACCAACAAATCTGGAACCTACAACAATATCATAGTTTTTAATTTTTTCAAGCATTATAGGTATATAACATGGATGATGAGAAAAATCAGCATCCATTTCAATTATATAGTCTGCACCTTTTGAAAGAGCATATTTAAACCCGGCAATTCCTGCACTTCCACGTCCTTTTTGTTCACAGCGTCTTATACAGTATAGATGGGGATATTCTTTTGTTAGATTACTAACAATATTCCATGTGCCATCTGGAGAATCATCATCAACAATAATAATTTCAAGATTTAAATTCAAATTTATTATATCTTTAATTAATTTTTCAATGTTTTTAGATTCATTATAAGTAGGTATTACAACGCAGGTTTTCAAATGTCCTCCTTATTATTATACTTATGCAGAATATATTGTTTTTAAGTCTTTTAAATAATTAAAAACTTTTGTACCGTTATTTATACAATAATAATAAATGTATATATATAGTTTTTGTGACTCAGAAGCGCTTTTTTGGATATAAGAAAGGAAACTATATTCTTTAATAAAAATCAAATTAGATAAGGCACTTATTATTACTAAATTAATAAAATAGATTAAGCTTACAGAAAATATAAAACCATTTTCTTTTATATCAGGTTGATCAGTTCTTATCATTTCTATAGTAAGCAGAATATGAAATGAAAGTGTAAGTCCCAATAAAAAAAGAAAATAGTTGATATATTGAGCATAATTATTTAAAACTAATGATAATATACCAAAAATAATAAGAATTATTAATGTATAAATCGGGAAGAAATATGGAGCAAGGCTTATAAAAAAATTAGATTTGGATATTTTCACTTCCCCGCCCTCTCCTGATACTTTCATGTCTTTGACATCTCCCCCAAATATTTTAGTCCAGAATGCATGAGTAAGTTCATGACCAAAAACATATATAGATAAAGGTTTACGGAAAATTATATGTACTATTAAATAAGATATAAGTCCATAAATAAAATATAATTGATTTTGAGATAGAGATTTCAAAGAAGATATTAATGTTATATAACCTTTTGAAAATCCAATACAAGCAGGAATAAGAAATATTCCTATAATAAATTTCCCAAATTTTTTTAACATATTAGACCTCAATAACTCAATTTAACCAATAAAAAACAAATGTAAACTGTAAAATGAATATTTTAAAATTTAAAATCAGTTCTGCGCTTTAGCAGTAAGCAATGTCATCACCTTTCATTTATGTTCCCTCATTTTACATTTTTCATTTTACAGTACCTATTTTACAGTTTATATAACTCCTTTGATGTCCAAGACCAAGTGAAAAAACATAATTTATGACCTTTCTGGTTATAATATTCGGTATTTTTATCTCAATACTTTACATTGTATCTATTGACAAGTTCTGTCAATTTAAGTATTATACACTAAATATTTAAAATTTAACCATATAATATTATATAATAATAAGCATACTTTTTTAAAGGAAAATTTATGAATATTGAACCATCTAACCGTATTAAAAGACTCCCAACATATGTTTTTTCTAGAGTAACAAATCTAAAAATCGAAGCAAGAAAAAAAGGTATTGATGTTATTGATATGGGAATGGGAAATCCTGATCAGCCTCCTGCGCCTCATATTATTCAATCTTTAATAAAAGCGGCATTATCACCAAAAAATCATCGTTATTCAGCATCAAAAGGAATTAATAATCTTCGCAGAGAAATAGCAAACTGGTATAAAAAACGTTATGATGTGAATCTGGATATGGAAACAGAAATAGCTGTTGTTATTGGGTCAAAAGAAGGACTTATTCATCTTGCTTTTGGAATGATAAATGATGGAGATGTGGTTGTTGTCCCTAATCCAACCTACCCTATTCATTTATATTGTATAGCTATGAGCGGTGGGGATCTTATTAATGTAAAACTTGAACCAGGTGTTGATTTTCTTGAAAATGCTCAAAAACAAATAAGAGAAACATATCCTCGTCCAAAATTAATGATTTTAAGTTTCCCTCATAATCCTACAACTCAAATTGTTGATATTGATTTTTTTAAACGTGTAGTGGATTTTGCACATAAAGAGGATTTAATTATTATTCATGATCTTGCTTATGCAGATATATGTTTTGATGGCTATCGCGCGCCCAGTTTTTTACAGGTAAATGGAGCAAAAGATGTTGGAGTTGAATTTTATTCAATGTCAAAATCTTTTAATATGGCAGGCTGGCGTGTAGGTTTTGCTGTTGGTAATTCAGAAATAATTAAAATATTAACACGTACTAAAAGTTATATGGATTATGGAATATTTCAACCTATACAGATTGCAGCAATTGCAGCTTTGCAAGGGTCTTATGAATATGTTGAGCAGACTTCAAAAATGTATCAAACACGCAGAGATGTACTTGTTAACGGATTAAAAAATATTGGTTGGCCTGTATCAACGCCAAAAGCAACAATGTATGTCTGGGCACCTATACCAGAAGCTTTTAAAGATATGAATTCTGTTGATTTTTCTTTAATGCTTCTTGAAAAAGCTGGAATTGCAGTATCTCCTGGAATTGGATTCGGTGAATATGGAGAAGGTTTTGTTAGATTTGCGCTTGTTGAAAATGAAAACAGAATAAAACAAGCTGTACGCGGAATGAGTAAAATATTTCGTCACAGCTCCTAAAGGTAAAATCAAAATGAAAACTAAAATAAATATTGGAATTATTGGCTTTGGGACTGTTGGAGCCGGAACAGTAAAAGTGCTTACAGATAACCGCGAATTAATTAAAACAAAATTAGGTACGGAAATATTAATAAAAAAAATTGCTGATAAAGATATCAAAACTCCGCGTCCTGTGAAAGTATCATCTGAAATATTAACTACTAAACCTGAAGATATTTTACTTGATCCTGAAATAGATATTGTTATTGAGCTTATAGGTGGATATAGTCCTGCAAAAGAATTTATACTGCAGGCATTGAAAAACAAAAAACATGTTGTTACTGCAAATAAAGCATTACTTGCAATGCACGGCGGAGAAATATTTGAAACTGCTTATAAAAATAATGTGAATATTCTTTATGAAGCAAGTGTTGGGGGTGGTATCCCTGTTTTAAGAGCATTGCGGGAAGGACTTTCATCAAATAAAATTAATGCTATTTATGGGATTATTAATGGAACAGCAAATTATATCCTTTCAAAAATGTCCTCAGAAAATAGCTCTTTTGTGGATGTGCTTAATGAAGCTCAAGAAAAAGGATATGCAGAAAAAGATCCATCTTTTGATATTGAAGGAATAGATTCTGCTCATAAATTATCAATTTTGGCATATCTTGCATATGGATGCTTCTTCCCTTTTAAAAATATTTATACAGAAGGAATAAGTCAGGTTACTCCGCTTGATATTACTTATGCGCGTGAACTGGGCTATGTGATAAAACTTCTGGGAATAATTAAAAATATAAATAACCGGATTGAACTTCGAGTTCATCCTACAATGATTCCTATAGATTATTTACTGGCTTCAGTAAATGGTGTATTTAATGGTATATACATTTCAGGAGATCCTGTTGGAGATACACTCTTTTATGGACGTGGTGCAGGAGCTCTTCCAACAGGAAGTGCTGTAGTAAGTGATGTTATGGATATTGCAAGACATATATTAAATAGAACGACATCTATACCTGAATTTAAATGGCAGAATGAATATAAAGAAATAGTCCCTATGAATGAAATAGAAACTTCTTATTATATAAGGATGAATACTCTTGATGAATCTGGAGTTCTTTCTAAAATTGCAGGAATATTCGCGAAATATAATATAAGTATTTTTTCTGTTATACAGAAAGGTAAAAGCATAAATAACAAAGTAAATATTATTATGATGACTCATAAATCAATTGAGAAAAACATGCGCCAGGCAATTACAGAAATTGATTCTTTACCAGTTGTTAATACAAAAAGCATGATTATAAGAGTAGAAAATAGAGATTAATCAGGAGGTTTTTCTTATTAAATTAAAATGCCGTGTTTTTAACTTTTTATTAATAATTTTTATTATTTTTAAATTTATTTCTACGCTTTATGCAGTGCCTGCTGCTCCGATTACATTTACAATTAACCAGCCTGATGGAACATCTTTTGAAGCAAAACAAAAAGGTGATGAAACAATTCACTGGTATGAGACTCATGACGGATATACAATTATAAAAAATAAAGAAACAGGATGGTGGTATTATGCTATACCTGATTTATATTCAGGATTTACAATGGGTAAATATAAAGTTGGTAGTTTAAAAATATCCAGAGATCAAATTAAATCATCAAAAGGATTAAAACCAGCTGCAAGACAAGCTAAAAAGATAAATAGAAAGTTACCATTATTAAAAAGAAATATCACTTTCCCTCATTCTCAAAAAATTATTGTTATTATGGTTGAATTCAATGATATTACAGGTAAATATACTAAAGAAACTTTTCAAGATTTATTTTTTTCTCAGGATAAAAGATCTGTTGCAAATTACTATAATGAAATTTCTTATGGAAAATTCAACATAATTCCTGCTTTTAATGGGGTAAACAACGGTGTTGTAGGCTGGGAAAAACTTAATCAGGATCATCCTGATTGTGAAAGATCTGAGGACCCAATATCATCATACATTAAACTGGCTTTAGACGCAATTAAATCATCAGATTCATATATTGATTTTAGTATTTATGATGATAATGAAGATGGCGTAATTACACCTCTTGAGCTGTCTCTCATAATTGTAGTAGCAGGGTATGAAGCTTCTTATGGCGGAGTAAATGCAAATCCAAGCGTATGGGCGCATCAATCAATACTTCCCTCCCCTGTTTTACTTGATGGTAAGGAATTAAGTTATTATGCAATGTTTGGAGAAAAACATTTTGACCATCAGGCTACTATTGGAGTTATGGTTCACGAGCTTGGGCATTTAATGCTGGGGCTTCCGGATCTTTATGATACAGATTATACTTCGCAGGGAATAGGCTTATTTGATGTTATGTGCGGCGGTTCATGGGCGCAGTCATATACAGATAAATATCCTGGAGCAACTCCGGTACATCCATCAGCATGGACTAAAGAATATATTGGTTTTACCACGCCAAAAATTATTAATAATTCCTCTGGATTAGCTTTAAAAGCAGTATCAAATGATTCAACTATAATAAAAGTTCTAACGCAAAATTCTAATGAATATTTTCTTATTGAGAATAGATATTTTACCGGATATGACTCTGGATTTATAGGAGCTTTAGGCCTGTCAGAAAAAACAGGTGGTATTGCAATATGGCATATAGATAATTCTCTTTTTTCCGAGGATTTCTTTGATTGGAATAGTTTTAATAATAATGAGGAACATAAACTCGTTGATATTGAAGAAGCTATAAGTACTCAAAATTTAGATACGGTTAATGGTAAAAGCAGATTAGAGGATCTCTATTATTTCGGTAATAACTCAACTTTTAATAATTTATCAAATCCTGACAGTAAACTTTATATAAATTCACCAAGCGGTGTTTCAATTGCAAATATTTCCGCTCCTGGAACTTTAATGACTGTTGATATACTTGCACCTTTTGATTCTCCTTTAATTCCTGAAAATATATTGCTGAATCCATCTTTTGATAGTGGTTCTTTTGATTGGACTATCAATAGTAATAATGATATTATAATAGCAGATATTAGTATTGCTCATAGCGGTAAATGGTTTGCCTGGTTAGGGGATGATCTTTATTCAAAAATAAATGTGAATGAAAATCTATATCAGGACATTAATATCCCTTCATATTCTTCTGTTGTATATTTACAATTTTGGTATTTAATTTTAACAGAGGAATTAACAAATATAGGAACCTATGACAAACTCATTGTAGAAATTAGAAATCCGGATGATAACTCATTATTAAAGACTCTGGTAAAACTCAGTAATCTTGACAATACTTTGGGCTGGCTTGCCAGTGAACAATTTAATGTTTCTGATTTTATAGGCAAGAAAATAAGGCTTAATTTTTATGCTGAAACCAATGATAATCATATAACATTATTTCTTGTAGATGATATATCATTATTTGCCATAAAAGGTATAGAAACACCCGGGCTCTCTGTTAGTTCAATGTCTTTAGATTTCGGTACTGTAAAAACAGGTTCTTCAAATACTAAAGAATTAAAACTGTCTAACACAGGCAATGCTCAACTTGTTGTTGGAAACTTAAGCATTAAAGGAACTGATACAGCAAATTTCAGCATTATTAATGACAATTGTTCAGGTAAAATATTTTCAAAATCAGATGAGCAAACAGTTCAAATAGTTTATACACCAAAAGCGTCAGGTATTAAAAATGCTGTTCTTTTCATCCCATCAAATGATCCTCTTAATCCTGTTTTAGAAATTCCATTAACAGGCCTTGGGAAAAAAGATGATGATAAAAAATGTTTTATTACAAAGATAATTTCTGGAACTTTATTTGAACCATATAACAAAAACATTACTAAAATAAAAGATAGAGATATGTTAAATAATTTAACAGGCTCTTTTATAATAAAAATATATTATAAATATTCCCCATACGTTTTAAAATAATAAGGGAATTTATATTATGTCATTACAATTAAATAATGAACAACGTAAAGCTATTGAATCTACAGAGGGGCCTCTTGTTATCATTGCGGGTGCAGGTACAGGGAAAACGCGTGTTATTACAGAAAAAGTCCTTTATCTTATTAATGAAAAAAATATTTCTCCAAGAAATATATTAGCTGTTACATATTCAAATCGTGCTTCACAGGAAATGCAGGAAAGAATAAATGAACGTTTAAAAACTTATTATTATGATATGGAGATAACAACATTTCACAGTTTTTGCAACAGAATTATGCAGGAATATGGTTCTCATATAGGAATCCCTTCTAATTTTGTTCTTCTTAATGATATAGGAATAGTTCTTTTTCTTAAGAAAATATATGATAAATTGAATCTAACCTATTTTTACAGCCTGACTTCTTCTATTTCATTCCTTACCGGATTTAGCAAATTTTTTTCAAGAGCAAAAGATGAAATGGTATCACCTGAAGATTTTAAAAAGTATGTGGAATTACAGAAAATTTTATTCCAAAAAAATAAGAATGACTTAACGCAGGAACAAAAATCATCTTTTGAAACAAAACTAATTGAGTTAAATGAAGAAGCCTTGATCTATCAAACATATCAGAAAGAAATGTTAAAAGCAGGATATCTTGATTTTAATGATCTCATAATCTACTCAATTCTTCTTTTTAATAAACGCCCTCATATTCTTTCAAAATATCAGGAACGTTTTAAATATATTCTTGTTGATGAGTTTCAAGATACAAATATAGCTCAAATTGAATTATTAAGACTTCTTGCAAGTAAATACCGCAATATTACTGTTGTCGGAGATGACGACCAGAGTATTTATCATTTTAGAGGTGCAAGTTACGCAAGTTTTATAAGATTTAATGAAATTTTTCCAGAAGCAAATAAAATTACTTTATCCCAAAATTATCGTTCTACAAAAAACATCCTTTCGTTAGCTAATGAAATAATTAATTTAAATGCTTTAAGCCGTTTTGATGCGGACAAAAAACTCTTTACTCAAAATGAACAGGGGAAAAAAATAACAATTGTAACTGCAAATGATTTTGAATCTGAAGCTAAATATATTGTAGAAAAAATAAAAAATATATATTCAAATTTACCTGATTCTTTAAAAAGTTTCAATCATTTTGCAGTGCTTTATCGAGCACATACTCATAAAGATAAACTTTTGGAATTATTAAATGAGGCAAATATCCCATTTCAAATAAAAAAATCCCTCGATTTTTTCTCTCATCCAAAAGTAAAAGATTTGGTTGCATTATTAAAAGTTATTAATGATCCTTTTGATAATATTAGTTTATTTAGAATATTATCACTTAAATCTTTCTCATGGGAAGATAAGCTTTCTTTAAATAGATTGGCAAAAGAAAAAGAAATATCATTATTCCACGCAATTGATGCGGATGAAAAGTTAAAAAATATTTTTAGTAATGTTAAACTATTTATTGGCAGGATGTCAGAAAGTGCTTTAAAATTGTCTTTGTGGGAAATATTTGCTCTTCTTGCAAAAGAAATAAAAACTTCAGATTTTAGTGATCTGGATTTAGAAAATTCTAATCTAATTGAATTTTATTCTATTGTTACAGATTTTATAGAAAATAATACTCTATCACAACTTAAAAATTTTCTTGAATATCTTGATATTTTAATGCTATATGGAGATATTCCTTCTTCCGACAATTTTTCAGATACACTTGATGCAGTACAATTAATGACTATTCATGGGTCAAAAGGACTTGAATTTCCTTACGTTTTTATTATTGGTCTTGTATCCCGAAGATTTCCGGGAAATGAAAGATATGATTTAATACAAATACCTGATGAACTTATGAAAGAACCTCTTCCTAAAGGAGATTATCATCTTCAGGAAGAAAGACGCCTGTTTTATGTCGGTCTCACCCGCGCATCGAGCGAAATATATCTAACCTGTATAGATAAAAAAGGTACTTCCCCTTCTATTTTTATTAAAGAAATAAGAAAATTAAATATTACCAGCATAATTGAAGAAACTTCTTATAATAATAAAGACAATGAAATAAATATACTATTACCTATGTATGATCTAAAAGATAATCAGATTGTTGAAAATTATTCTCCAAAAGAATTTTCATATACGCAAATAGAAACATATAATGCTTGTCCGCTTAAATATAAATACCGCTATATATTGCATATTCCTGTTCTACCTAATCCTATTTTTTCTTTTGGTAATATAATGCATGCAACTCTGGAGGAGTACTATCTAAGAATAAAAGATGGTAATAATCCTGATTGGCAAGAACTTAATGATATTTTTAATGAAAAATGGAATCCTCGCGGATTCAATTCTCAACAGGAAATAGAGAAAAATAAAAATATAGCACTTGAGCAACTTAAATGTTTTTATGATAAAAATAGTATTCTATCTCAATGTCCTGTTGCACTTGAACAAAAATTCGAAATAAAAATACCTTTTATTCAAAAAGATATTTTAAATAAAGATGAATATTTCAAAATTATTGGACGTATAGATCGCATAGATGCATTAGATAAAGAAAAAAATGTTGAAATTATTGATTATAAAACAGGTAAACCAAAAGATCAGAAAAATGTTGATAAAGATATTCAGCTATCAATATATGCAATAGCATGCAGGGAGAAATTCAATCTTAATCCTGTTAAATTAAGTTTTTATTATTTAAAAAACAATCAGAAAATATCAACAGAAAGAAATGATAAAGAATTAAATAACACAAAAAACATAATTTTTGATATAATCAATAAAATAAGAGAAAAAAATTTTGCACCATCCCCTTCTGATTTTAATTGCCAAAGATGCGAATATAAAAATTTTTGTGCATATTATTAATATACTCAGCGAGGTCATAAATTCGCATTTTTGCGCTGGTCTTGAACATCGATAGCTGCGTTGCTCAGGTTCGAAATAGTGCAAGGCTATTTCTCGCCTTCGCGCCTTGCTCTCGATGCCCAATCCTCACCGAAAAAATGCGAATTTATGACCTCGCTGA
>JACRDZ010000086.1 GCA_016212735.1 Candidatus Firestoneibacteriota bacterium
AGCTATCCTGGGACAAATATTGCTTATCTTGACATATTATTATTTAATTTAAACCTCTTCATTATTAAGCCATTTTCTAATCACATCTTTATTGCCTAATTGACAAACAAGAAATAGAATAATAATATTATATAGAAATAAGATTACAAATTTTTTAATGAAAGATTAATTTATGTTTTCTAAAAAATTTATTTTAATACTAATTTTTATTAAAATTTGCCTGTTTTTAAATTATGCTTTTGGCAACTCATCTAAAAATATTCCGCAAGAGCTAATTCCTTATACTTCCAACCCTTATATTGGTAATCCTGATATGGGGCTTTTTTCTCTTGGTAGTGTTGCAGATATAAGTGATACGAATAATAACATATTAGAAAAATATCCTAATAATCCATATATTGTCGGATATACCATGACAAGCGGCGGATATTTAAACTGGACTTTCCTGGAACCAGAAGAGAATGAATTTAATTGGACTTTATTAGATAATTTTGTTGATACTTTTAAAAGCTATAGAAAAAGATATATTCTTGAGATATACACAGCTCAAGGAAACTGGAGAAATTTTAGTACTCCACATTGGCTTTATGCAAAAGGTGCAACAAAATTATGTGCTGGCAGTGTATGGATACGATTGGGAAATACAAATTATAGTCCTGATGTGCAGCCATTAAAATGGAGTGGTTATAAAAATGAATTTAAAATTTCATATAATGATCCTGTAGGTAATGGGATTCCAGATATTATTCAAATAGATGATTTACTAAATTATGGGTCGACTAAAGTTGTTACTTATAAGGGTAGAGAAGCACGTTCAACGGATAGAGCAAATGGACAAAAATATATTTATTTTAATGTTGATTATGCATATATTAATAATCCCAATGGATTTCAAAAATACAAAAATGAAACAACTGCAAAAACAGTTCTAACAATATGCTATTTTGATAATGGTACGGATATAATAACTATTGAATATGATGATATTAATAATCCAATTAATGGATACACAAAAGCTGTCATGTTATATACTAATTATTTTGATTTTAATAAAAAAACAGCAGTTTTATCAGGTATTCAAAAGACAAATACTCTAAAATGGAAAACAGCAAGTTTTTATATTCCTCCTAAAAATTTAAGATTAGAAAATTCAAAAAATAATAGTTATGACATTAGAATAACCTCAACAGGTTCGGATGATATTGTTATTGATTATCTGGATATTACTACAAACAAACCAAGAGATATGGAAGCTGATGTGGCTCCTAACTGGCATGATGATATATATTTTGAATATTGGAAACGTTTTATAACTAAATTAAATGAACGATATGGTCAGGATACAGCATTGGATTTATTACGAATAACAGGATTCGGAAGATGGGATGAGCTGTCAATTGCAACTTATGGGAATAAAGATTGGATTAATATTTTATCTGGAGTTTATGGGATTAATTCTACCAATAAGGACGATCCGCTTAGTGAAAAAAAAGAAATAAATGATGAAGTATCCGGGACTGATGATAGCTGGCGTTGGCCAAGGCATGAGAACATTATAAAAAAAATTATTGATTTTTATAATACTACATTTTCAAAACCAGTTGAATTAACTGTTAAAGTCCCGTTTACCACTTATCGTAATTATACCTCAAGTCTTGTTGAATTAGTTAATTACTCTGCATTAAAATCCAATGTTATTTTTAATCAAGCTTTATATAATAATGAAAAAACATTTTCAGTTGAAAAATATTGGGAAAGCAAAATACAAACTCATGAAGGTGCTGCTGTCAGCACAGATTTAGCTTTCTATGGGACTGATGAAAATTCATGGGAATTAAGATTTAGAGATATTTATAACGACGGATGGACAGATGGGATAAAAAAAATATTGTCCAATCATGCTAACTATTCTTATTTATATAAAGTTGATACAGATATAATAAATTATGACTCATCTCTTGATAATATAAATCCATCAGAAGAAAAAGCAATTGCTTGTGAACAAGGGACAAAAGCGCTGAGATATTTAGCAACACATATGGGTTATCATATTGAATCGCTTGAACCGGAATTTTCTGACATCGTTTCTTCAAGAAAAAAAATGAATATAAAAACCAAGTGGCGACAAAAAGGAAATGGTAAACCATATCAAAATTATAGAATTTTTTACGCATTAGCAAATCCAACCAATAATTTAGTAATTGATCTGGGGGCGTATTATCCGGCTCTATCAACTGATAAATGGTATAACAATTTTAAAATTACAGATTCCACATCTGCAAATCTTCTATCTAATGGTTCTTTTGAGCAAGATTTTTCTTATTGGACAACTTCAACTAGTAATTCCCCTCAAATCGATAATAGTGCTTCTATAGATAGTACTAAATCAGTATATTTTAAAAACAATGGAACAACATCAAGCTCTATACAAAGCAATTATATAGAAATAGAACCTGATACCCAATATATTATAAGTTCCTGGGCAAAAGGAATAAATATTCAAACAGGAACAAATTCATGGAACCGTTTATATTTAACTGGCAGGTTTTATGACTCTAATAAAATTGAATTAGCATATTGCGATATATCATTTGATACAGGTACATTTGATTGGTCATATAACAGCGCAATGCGCACATCGCCTTACAATGCAAAATATTTTCGAATAACTAATCTTGGCATACTCAACAATGGTAAAGGAGAAGCATGGATAGATAAATTAGTTTTTGAAAAATATATTAAGTATTCAAAAATTAAAAATTGGGAAGAAACTGATCTACCTTTTTATATTGAAAATACGCAAGAAATCTCAATACCCGATTCAGTACCTTCTAGTGAATATAAATTGATTACCGGGCTTATCACTGATAAAGGATATAGAATAAAATTAGTAAATGAACGCGATGAAAATGGGACAAAAACTCCTGATGATTTATTTGATGATATATATGGTATGGAATATTATCAAAGTGAAAAATCTATTTATGTTGATAATATCATTTCTAATTTCAAACCAGAGCTTACAGCAATAGAACAAAAAATTATTTTAGATGAAGATTCAACTATTGTAATTAATTTAAAAGCTTTTAATCCTATAAATGATAAATTATCATTTAATATTGCCACTCAACCTATAAATGGTATATTAAGTGAAATCAATCAAATAAATGATACAACTGCTTTGATTACATATTCCCCAAAGATAAATTTCAATGGCAATGATTCTTTTATTTATAAAGTACAAAATACATTTGGAATTATTTCAATTGCATTAATTTCAATTAAAATAGAAGCAAAAAATGATCAACCAATTATTAGCTCAGATACCACATCGTATTTGATTAATGAAGGTGAAACACTGGAATTCACAATAAATGCAGAAGATATCGAAGGAGATACTTTAAATTATTCGGTATTTAATTTACCAATAGGTGCAACTTTCAATACTAAAGAACATATATTTATTTGGAACCCAGGATACAATCAAGCAGGAGAATACAAAATCACTTTTGAAGTTACTGATGGATTTCTATCAGATAAGAAAGAAATTACAATTATAGTTTTAAATGTTAATCAAAATCCAAATGTGACAATCTCCATAGAAAAAAATTCTGAATATGCACCATTACCAATAACATTTACAGCAAATGCATTTGATCCAGATGGCAACATTGTGAATTATATCTGGGATTTTAATGATGATGGTATTTTTGATACAACTATGTATTCTAATAAAGTTACTTATGTTTATAAAGAGAATGGTACATATAATGCAAAAGTTAAAGTGACTGATAATGATGGAGCTTCTGCAGAAAATCATATAATCATTGAAGTTAATAAAAAAAATAATAATGATAATCCCAATTCTAACTCCAATTCCAAGCTAAAAAAAACTAAAAAATTTTGTATAATTACAAAAATATTATCAACTATATCAATTGCAGAAAAAACAAAATATATAAATAGATTTCGTGATGCTAAACTCCTAAACAATGTAATTGGCAAAAAAATAGTAAAAACTTACTATTTAAAAATTTCTCTATTTGGATTTTAAAATGAAGGCGTAGTTCCATGTTCTCAATCTAATGGGGATCTTTATAATATTGGATAATTACTTATGGTGTGTAAGCTTTTAAAAGGATAGCATTCTATTTATAGCTTTTTGTGCTTTTATTCTGATTTCTTCAGGGACAGAAATAATATACTGCATTTTTTCAAGGCTTTCAAGTATACTTTCCAATGTTGTAAGTTTCATATTTGGACAAATAAGTTTTTTTGAAGCGATAAAAAAATTTTTGTCAGGATTGTCTCTTCTTAAACGGTATAACATTCCTATTTCAGTTACAATAATTATATTTTTTTCTTTACTTTCTGCTGCCGCAGTTAACATTCCACCTGTACTTAATATTTTATCTGATATTTCAAGTATTTCAGGAGTACATTCAGGATGACTAAAAACAGGTGCCTCCGGATGTATTTTTTTTATATTATTAACATCCTCAAGTGTAATTCTATGATGGGTAGGACAATATCCATTCCACAAAATAAGTTTTCTGCCTGTTACTTTTGAAACATATTGGCCTAAATTCATATCCGGGACGAAAATTATTTCTTCGTCTTTCGGTAAAGATTTGATTACAGAAACAGCATTTGAGGATGTACAACAAATATCACTTTCTGCTTTAATAGAAGCGGGTGAATTAATATAACAGACTACTTTTGCTTTTGGGTGCTTTACTTTTAAATCTAACAGTTGTTCAAGTGATAACATATCAGCCAGAGGACAACCTGCATCTTTTTCAGGCAAAAGTACTGTTTTATGAGGGGAAAGAATATTAGCAGTTTCAGCCATAAAGTGAACACCGCAAAAAACTATTATATCAGCCTGTGTCCCGGCTGCAGCACGGCTGAGAGCTAGAGAATCACCCAGGTGATCTGCTATCTGCTGAATTTCTTCTCTCTGATAATTATGAGCAATAAGAACAGCATTTAATTTATTTTTAAGTATAACTATTTTTTCCTGTAATTTTTTATTTTCCATTTCTTAAATCTCACTTTTGTTTCTATTTTAATAATAGGTTTTCAATTGATATCTGAATGATTATTTTAATTACTTTATGTAATTTGTATTTCTATATTATCAATTAGACGTATTGTGCCTATAAATACGGCAATAACTATAATAAATACTCCTTCCAGAACGGATTTATTCTGTAATGTATTTTTATCAACAATACAAACATAATCAATTTTTATTTTTTGTACTTCTTCTATTTTATTTTTTATTTGTGTAATAACATTATCTGGATTTCTTTCTCCAGATAATATTATATCTTTTGCATCTTGCAGAGATTTGAATAAAATTGCAGCATTCTTTCTTTCTTCTGGAGATAGAAAAATGTTTCTGGAACTCATAGCAAGTCCGTCTTTTTCACGTATTACAGGCAGTACTACGATTTCTATATCCATATTAAGATCCTGAGTAAGTTTTTTTATAATAACGCTTTGTTGAAAATCCTTCTGCCCGAAATATGCTCTATCTGGTTTAACTATATTAAAAAGTTTTGTTACAATAGTGCTTACACCTCTGAAATGTCCAGGGCGTGAAGCCCCGCATAAAATGTTTCCTATATTACCGCAATCAATATAAGTATCAAATCCTTGAGGATATATTTCTTCATTTGAAGGTATAAATAATATATCTATTCCTGCATCCATAGCCATACGTGAGTCTCGTTCAATATCTCTTGGATAAATAGAGAAATCCTCATTTTTACCAAATTGTGCCGGATTGACAAAAATACTTACAACTGAAATATCGTTCTTAAGGCGGGCTTCATGCATTAATGACAGATGTCCATCATGAAAATATCCCATAGTAGGAACAAAACCAATACTTTTTTTTTCTCCACGTATTTTTTTAGCATAAAACTGCATCTCTGCAATGGATTTTATAGCACGCATTAATATCTCCTATGATAGTAAATTGGTAAGAATTTTAGTGGAATAACTAATAGAAGTCAAGGGAATAAAATAAGATAATTAATTTAAATAAATAATTAAAGTTATAATATATTTTGTCGATAGTATATAAACATAAGCAGAAATTTGAAAAATAATTTTGCTTGACAAATGAACATGGTTATATTAATATAAAAAAGTAATTTTAATATTAACAATGTGCGACAAAATAAATATTAAATTATCTTTAAAATTTAATGTTTAATTTGTTAATAAGGATAGTTTTAGTAATAAAAAAATATGTCAATAAGCGAGTTGTGGGCAGAATGTCTGCAATGCAAAGATAAATGCTGTAAATTACAAATTGCTTTCCCCTTATATTTAACTCCTGTAGAAAAAGCAAATCTTCAAGGCATAAATATTTGTCATCCCTGCCGATATTTCGATAATAGAGGTCTATGTGGTATTCATAAAGAAAGACCTTACGACTGCAGGTTTTTCCCTTTAGATATTTTAAAAGTAAAAAACCAGTTATTCTGGATATTCTGGAAAGTCAAATGCGATATATTATTAAATAAAACACATAAAGACCTTGAACCGTATCTGGAAGAACATGAAAAAAAATTAATCCCAGGATTTAAAAACTATCTGGATGATTATGCAAAATTCAGACTAGATGAATTAGTAAATAAATATGGATTTGAAATTTTAAGAGAAGTAAGATTATAAAAAAGCTGAAACTCTCTTATTTTGTTTCAGCTGGAATATTTATCTGGGGGGCTGCAGCTGGTTTATTCAAATTTACTTTAAAAATACCTTCTTTTGCCTTAGGAACATAATCACTTTCTGGGTAATTTTCTGCAATTAATGTAAACATTTCTAAAGCATAATCGTAATATTGTTTAGTTAAAAACTCAATAGCTTTTTCCAGAATACCAGACAGACTTGGTTCGATAGCAGAAACAGCTTTTTTTACCCATTCACCGGAATATTTTTCTGCTTTTAACTGATTAAATGATCTTGCAACTATTGCATATTGGTGTGTCTCCAGATTCTCAATAATTTTCTTATAATAAATCTCTGAGTTTATAATACTGATATTTTTTTGAGCTTCTTCAATATATTTAACGTTTTTAGGATATTTTTTAACAATTAGTGCATATGCATCGGTTGCTTCTTTATATTTCTCCTGATTATATAGATCTTTTGCTGCTCTAAACAATCGTTGTGCAATACCCTCTTCAGCGCTTGCTATACGTTTTTCTAATGTAATTTTCCATTCAATATCAGGTGCTTCAGTAAATAATGCTTTATATGATGTTATAGCTTCTTCGAAGTGGTCTTTGCTCATATAATTATCTTCAACTACGTTAAATTTCTGTTCAAACATTTTAATTTTAGTTTTTTCAATATTGGCTTTAGATTTATTTGAAAATGTAGCTGCAGGATATTGTGAAATTACCTGTTTATAAAACTCAATTGACTGATCATATTTTTGTGAATTGAATAAATTTTCTGCAACAACATAAATCTCTTCTGCTTTTCCTTCGTTATAATCTTTAATACGGCTGATAGATTTTTCTGCCCATTCAGTATTTGAAAAATCTCTGATTATTGCGTTGTATTTACCTATAGCATCTTTTTGTGTTTCCTGTTTTAAATAAAGATCTTCAGCTATAATAAAGCTTTGTGCTGCAGTAGACTTAATAAGGCCGGTTTTAGCAGATTCAAGCAATTGCTGATTATCAGGGTAATTTCTAACAATTTTTTCAAATATTTCTGCAGCTTCTAAGTATTTTTTAGAACTATAAAAATTATTTGCATCATTCAGAAGATCTCGTGCAATACCAGTTGCCTGAAGTAAATATATTTGAAATTTAGCCTGCTCAGCCCACTGAGTGTTAGGATATTTTTCTATTAGTTTTTTCAGGACATTAACCCCATTTTCCTTTTGTCCATTATCAAGAAATTGTTTTGCTTCATCGAACATTTTTTTACCAAATAAACTCTGCGTAAGTGACAGTTCTTCTTTAGCGCGAAAATATATTTCTGTGTTTGGGTAAACCCGAACTATCATATTATATTTTTCCATTGCTTTTCTAATATCACCTTTTTCGTATAGCTCCTTACCTTCAAAGAATAAACGCCTGGATTCCCTATCATTGACAATTATCATAACACGAATAGCACGTTCTTTTGCTTCAATAATATGTTCACTTTGAGTATATGTATTAATAATTTTTTGATATCCTCTTAATGCATCATGATACTCCATTTTTGCAAAATCTTCATTAGCTTTTATAAATATTTGATTTGCAATTTGGCGGTTTTTATCAAATCTTTCTTTATTATATTCTTCAGCCTGCTTTGAACTGATTTTTGAAAGCTCATTTTGGCAAACGCTTAAACCTATTTTTGCTTCTTCTGTATAAATACTGTCAGGATAATTACTAAGTATTTTTTTGTATTTATTAATTGCGCTTGCATAATCTTTATCTTTATGAGCAAGTTCTGCATCTTCGAATTCGTTCTGGATTTTTTTATGTTTGCGAGATTGCTCATCTTTTTCAATAGATTCTTTGGCGTATTTTGAATCAGGATAATTTTTGATAATATACTGAAAAAATTTCTGCGCACGTCGGAAATTATTATTTCTATAATTCAAAATTGCTTTTTCATATATTCTATCGAGATCAGCAATTTTTTTTGTCTCACGCATAAGAGTTCGGGCTTCTTCATTATATGAACTTCTTGGATATTTTATGACAATTTCCCTGAAATTATAGTACGCTTGCATAAATTTATTATCTGAAAAGGATTTTTTCCCTTCGATAAAATATTCCTGAGAGAGGTCTTTACCAAAAAAAATATAATAGGCATAAATAGATACACCTATAGCAATAAACAGGGGAACTGTTATTAAAATAATTTTTTTCAAATTTTATCACCCTTAGAGCCTATTTTTTGAATACTTCTAATTGTTGTAATATTAGCCAAGAGTCTCA
>JACRDZ010000085.1 GCA_016212735.1 Candidatus Firestoneibacteriota bacterium
CGTATTCACTAAAATGCAGATTTATTCCGAAATCCTCTCCAGTGTTAAAGTAGAAATGAATATTTTGTCCAAGATGTCCAGGGCAAACAATAATATTATCGATTCTATTTTTTTTTAACATTTCAAGCTGATATTCGATAAAAGGTCTACCTTCGATTTCAATCATTGAATCAGGTGTATCAGGTTTAGTAGTGGTTTTCCAGCCTGCTAAAATAATAGCCTGCATAGATGTTTATCTCTCCCTTCATCGTCAATATTAAAATAAAAAGTAAAAATCAATAATTTAGTATACTAAATTATTATATATGTAACTATATAATAAAACAAGTTCTTTTGTTTATTTCAAATTAAATTATATTGATAAAGTATTTAATTTCTAATAGAATATTTAATAATCTAAATTTAAGTATAGAAATTTCAAAGTTATTAGTTTTAAGTAGTAAGTTATAAGTTTAGAACTAAAAACTTAAGACTTAAAACTAATTTAATACAACTAATTTTCTATTAAAATAATATAGACGAGTTAGAATCTATAGAATTTCTAGCTTGTCTGCCAGGTTGAGAATATTTTATGAAAAAAATAATTTTAGTATTTTTAATTTTAATAATAATCTCTTTTGCAAATGCAGCAACTTATCAGGATATTTCTCCAAAAGTATTAATTCAGGATTCTGATATAATAGTAAGAGGGAAAATTGTAAATATTAAATTTTCGCAGGAAGGAATACATATATTCGATACAGGAATCATATCTGTAAATAAAGTACTGAAGGGTGAAAAAATTATTTCAGAAGTTAATATTATTTTTTCAGGTAAAAACAGCGTTAAAAAATCCTCTCTTGATATATGCTATAAACTCGAAGATAAAGGTATATGGATGTTAAAAAAGATAGAGAATAATTCATATAGAGTTTATCACCCTGATTGTTTCCAAAATGAAAGCACAGAAAAAGTTATTCAATATATTTTAAAACATAAGCCCCTGTCTGATTTTGAAAAAATTAAATCTGAATCAGATGACTTTGCAAAATTATTGATAGTTAAATATCTCAGACATGAAGGAATTGAGTCCAGCATCCCGCTTCTTATTAATATGTTATCTGAGAAAAAATCTGATATTGTAAACAATTCAAATAAAGCATTATATCGTATTACCAATCAGATTTTTATAGATAAAGATGAAATACTCCCTGAAGAAAAAAAGGAACTTGCTAAAAAATGGCGTGTATGGTGGGAAATTAATAAAAATTATTCACGTGAAAAGTGGGTAAAGCAGGGGATTGAAAGGGATATTAAGCTCCTTAATAATAAAGATGCGGATATACGTGCTTTTGCTACGAAAAGACTTTTGGAATTTACCGGACAGTATGGGTTTGTCGGATCAGGATATGCACCACAGACTCCGGAAGCTATTGGAAAATGGGAAAGATGGTGGCCGGATAATAAAGATAAACCTATGCGGGAATGGGCTATATCTCTTTTAACAAGTAATGACCCTGTTCACCGTCAGTATGGCATAACTTTAGCAGTTGATCTTATTAAATTTGGAGATACAGAACTATACAGTTATTTGATTAAAGTTTTGATGGATCAATACGATTGGCTGGCACAGTATGCAATAGAAGGACTTTATATGCTGACAGGAGAGAAATTCGGATTTATGACTATGAATCCCCCTGAAAAAAATCTTAAGTCTATTAAACTATGGATGGATTGGTACAATAAAAATATAAAAGAAAAGAGGCATAATTAAGGGCTTGCGAAGAAATAAATTGGGCAAATTATGCTGTAAACAAATATTTCAGGGAAGCATTAAGAATAAAAAGGTTATACAGGAGGAATATATTATATACAGTCACAGGGAGCAATCATTATTTAATTATCATCCGCAGGTGCATGCGCTTGTGATTGTTGGAGTAATCGAAGAATAGAAATAATATTAAAAATGTCTTGCTAGATTGACAATACACATTAAATATTATAAAATAATATCATGATAAAAAATGTACTGGATAGTTCAATTCTTATATCTCTTGCAAAAATAAAATACCTTAAAATTATTATTAGCATTAAAGATATTTTCATTATTCCGGAAGAAGTATATAAAGAATCGGTTATAGAAGGAGAAAAAAAGTATATCCCTGACGCGATATTAATTAAACGGTTTATAGCGGATAATAAGATAGAAATAATTAATGTACAGAATAAATCAATTAGAAATTTAGCTTTAAAAATAAAAAAGAGAAACATGGCAAAAGGTGATGAAGCTGTTCTTGCTATTGCGCTACAGGAAAAAGCAGATGAAATTTTAACTGATGATGAAGGGCTTACTAAAATCGGATTATATTTAGGTTTTAGGGTTAGCGCTTCACCGGATTTATTATTAAATCGTTTTAGAATAAATATTATTAATTTTCAAGAATTAGAGATTAATATAAAAAAACTAGTTTTAGAAAATAGATTAAGCTCCCCAGTCGCGGAATATTATATTATGGAGGCTATGAAAAATGTTAAAAACTAAAAAATTAATCAGAACAAATGTAATGATTGATAAAGAATTATTAGAATCTATAGATGCATTTGCTAATATAATGGAAGAAGATAGGTCAACAGCAATACGTCAATTAATTAAAAAAGCTATTAGAAACGAAAAAATAGACCTCGCTATAAAAAAATTTTCAGAAGGTGTCCCTTTTAGAAAATCCGCTGAACTTGCTGGTATTGATTATTGGGATTTTCAAATGGAATTAGATAAAAAACATATTCCAATAATATCTTCACTTTCTCTAGCTCAAAAAAGAATGGAAAAATAAATCTATCAGAAGAAAAACTCTTGCCATACTTTATCCAATAAGTTATACTTTAATATATAATGACATATAATATAACTCTTTTCATCCAGATTTGTTTTTACGGGAGGAAATAATTTGAAATTATTTATAATTTCAGCTCAATATCCACCTATTAAGTGCAGGATAGGAGATTATGTAGCAAATTTATGTTTGTATTTTAAGTGGAAATCAGATATTGATCCATATGTAATCACATCATCTGCGTCTGATATACCTAATTCTCAGGTTACAGATGATGGTGTTTATATTCATCGTATTATGGAAAATTGGGGGATATTTGAAGTAAGTAAAATAATGAAACTTATAAAAAAAGAAAATCCTCAAATAGTTCATATACAATATGATTTTAACAGCTTTTCACAGAAATGGATGCTGTCAATACTCCCTTTTTTAATTAAAAAATATCGTCGGAAAATAAAAGTGGTAACATCATTTTCAGATTTTAGTAATGAAATAAATAAGAATTTTAATAC
>JACRDZ010000090.1 GCA_016212735.1 Candidatus Firestoneibacteriota bacterium
AGGCTTAATTTAACCCTGCTGGGTATATAGTTGAAAAGGAATATATGTCTATATTTAAACTTGTTTCTGATTTCAGCCCTTGCGGTGATCAACCAGGGGCAATTGAACAACTTACAAAAAATTTCATGAATGGCGCTAAATACCAAACACTATTAGGTGTTACAGGATCAGGTAAGACTTTTACAGCAGCAAATGTAATTCAAAATATTCAAAAACCAACTCTTGTTATTTCTCATAACAAAACCCTTGCAGCTCAGCTTTATAGTGAATTAAAAGAATTTTTCCCTCATAATGCAGTTGAATATTTTGTGAGTTATTATGATTATTACCAACCAGAAGCATATATACCTTCAACAGATACTTATATTGAAAAAGATGCCTCGATAAATGATGAAATTGACAGATTGCGTCTTTCTGCAACAAGTTCGCTTATGATGCGTAAAGATGTAATTGTTGTATCCAGCGTTTCCTGTATTTATGGACTGGGATCACCATCTGAATATAAAGAACTAATGCTTTTTTTAAAAAAAGGCGACACAATATCCCGCCAGAACTTGTTTCGGAAATTAATTAATATCCATTATGAACGAAATGATTTCGATTTTAAAAGAGGTGTATTTCGTGTACGAGGAGATGCCATTGACATTTTCCCTGCTTACGGAAAAACAGCTGTCAGAATTGAATGTTTTGGTGATGAAATAGAAAGAATCCGTGAATTTGATCCTCTAACCGGGAAGCCAATCAATGATACGGATATGTATGCTTTTTATCCTGCTAAGCATTTTGTAACAACCGAAGACCGTCTAAAAAATGCAATACTGCATATAGAAAAAGAATTGGAAGAAAGAGTTAAATTCTTCCGGGATAATAACAAATTATTAGAAGCAGAGCGAATAGAAACAAGAACCAGATATGATATCGAATTAATGATTGAAATGGGATACTGTTCGGGGATAGAAAATTACTCACGCCATATTTCCGGCCGTAATCCTGGAGAATCACCTTCTACTCTGCTTGATTATTTCCCTCTTGATTTTTTTCTTATTATAGATGAATCTCATGCAACAATTCCACAGCTTAACGGAATGTATAATGGTGATCGCGCACGTAAAGAATCTCTTATTGAATTTGGTTTCCGATTGCCGTCTGCTTTTGATAATCGGCCTTTATATTTTAAGGAATTCGAAAAATACATGAAACAGGTAATATTTGTTTCTGCAACACCAGCAGAATATGAAATAGAAAAAAGCAAACCGTTTATTGTTGAACAGCTTATACGCCCCACAGGACTGTGCGACCCTGTTATTACAGTATTACCCGTGCAGAATCAGGTTGATGATTTAGTCTCTAAAATTAAAGACCGTATTCAAAAGAAAGAACGCGTGCTTGTAACAACGCTAACAAAACGCATGGCAGAAGATCTTGCTGAGTATATCGCAAAACTCGGAATTCAGGTCAGATACCTGCATTCAGAAATAGAAACAATCGAACGCTCTGAAATTCTAAAGGACTTAAGGCTGGCTAAATTTGATGTTCTGGTTGGAATAAATCTATTAAGAGAAGGGCTTGATCTCCCTGAAGTCTCACTTGTAGCAATTCTTGATGCAGATAAAGAAGGGTTCCTTCGTAGTGAACGTTCTTTAATTCAGGTCGGCGGGAGAGCAGCAAGAAATGTAAATGGTGAAGTAATAATGTATGCAGATAATATTACTAACTCTATTCGGAAAGCAATTGCTGAATCAGAACGAAGACGTAATATTCAGATGGAATATAACAGAAAACATAATATCACTCCTCAAACTATTCACAAAAATATATACGATCACATTTCTTCCTGTAAAAATAAATATGATATTAATGAAAATATAATAAATAATTCTTTAAATATTAAAGATGATATAGATTTTGAAGATATTGCTTATATGGATAATAAAAATATGTCTATGCTTTTAACACGTCTGGAAAAAGAGATGAAACTTGCTGCACGTAAATTAGAATTTGAAAAAGCAGCACGTATCAGGGACAAACTATTACAATTAAAAAACTTTAAAAGGTAAATGGTAAGCTATGTAAAAAGATTATAAAAACTGTAAAATGGGAACTGTAAAATGTAAAATTTAAAATTAATTCTGATTTGGATTACTGATTTCGCTTGACAGTTAAAAGATGTTTATGGTAAATTATTTTAGAATTATATAATTTGATGAGTTTATCCATGGGTCATATTTTATGTGTGTTAATAAAGTTAGCAACATGCACTAACTGAAAAGGATAGAATTCTGGATTCTATGCTAAAGTAATTAACCACTTTCCACCCTTTCAAATTTTACTCATCTCAAATCTACTTAAGGAGGTAATTTAACGTTATGGTTTCTCGGAAACGGATGGAAACTTCTCAGGATAAGGAGGAATTTTGTCAAAATACTGTTATGATAGAACCAAATAATAATGCTGATGGAGAAGAAACAATTGATATGGAATCATGGTATTCAAACAACATGTCTAATATACGTGTTGGGGAAGTAGTTAAAGGGGAAATTATTGAAATCAACGAAGATTCTATTCTTGTTGATATTAAATATAAATCAGAGGGAGTAATTTCCAGGGAAGAATTTGGTAATTCATATAATAATTTCAAATTCAAAGTGGGTGATTCAATTGATGTCTTTCTTGAAAATACTGAAGATCAAAATGGTCGTATAGTACTTTCAAAAAGAAAAGCAGATTATTATTTTGCATGGGATAAAATTGCAAACGCATATACCCATGATGAACCTGTTAAAGGACGTGTGCTGCGCAGAGTTAAGGGAGGACTACAGGTAGATATAAATGGAATTTATGCATTTTTACCTGCTTCTCAGATTGATCTTAATCAACGGCAGGATCTTGATAGTTATATCGGTAAAGAAATTGAAATGAAAATCATTAAATTAAACCGCGTTAGAAATAACATCGTTCTATCACGCAGAATAATACTTGAAGAAAAAAGAAATAAAAACAGAATCGCACTTCTAAAAGATTTAACTGAAGGGCAGATACGTAAAGGTATTGTAAAAAATATAACCAATTTTGGTGCTTTTATTGATCTTGGAGGAATTGACGGACTGCTTCATATAACTGATATTTCATGGGGTAGAATCAGCCATCCTTCAGAAGTGCTTCATGTAGGACAAGAAATTGATGTAAAAATATTATCTTTTGATAAAGATAATAGAAAAGTTTCTCTAGGATTAAAGCAAAAAACTGAAAATCCATGGAATACTATAAATGATAAATACAAATTAAACGATAAAGTTAAAGGCAAAGTTGTAAGTATTGCTGATTATGGCGCATTTATAGAGCTTGAAGAAGGTGTTGAAGGATTACTTCATTTATCAGAAATGTCGTGGACAAAAAGAATTGAACATCCTTCAGAAATTGTTAAAATAGGAGAATCAATAGAAGTAGTTCTCCTTAATTCAAACAAAGAGGAAAAGAAAATTGCTCTTGGTCTGAAACAAACTCAACCAAATCCATGGAACAGAATTGAACAGGAATTCCCTGCAGGAACAAAAATAAAACGCAAAATAAAAAATATAGTTGATTTTGGGATATTTATTGAATTAGTTGATAGTATAGACGGACTTATTCATATTTCCGATTTCTCATGGACCAAACATTATAATAATGCTCATGATGTATACAAAAAAGACAATGAAATTGAAGCTGTTGTTTTATCAATAGATAAAGAGAACCAAAGAATTTCTTTAGGTATAAAACAACTTGAAACTAATCCATGGGAACATTTACGAGATAAATATAAAGAAGGATCAAATCATAAAGTAAAAATTATTAAATTTTTTGATACCTATGCTATTGCAGAACTTGAAAAAGATATTGAAGGAATAATTCAGATCTCCCAGGTTGATACTAAAGACAACCGCAAACTGGAAGAAATATACTCTCTCGGAGATGAAATTATGGTAAAAATAATAAAACTAAATATTGATGAACACAAAATAAACCTTAGCCCAAAAGCATTTATTGATGAGCAAGAAAAAAACAATATTAGCGAATATATCAATTCACAGAAAAAAGAAATTGCTAATCTGGGTGACATTATAGGTAATAATTCATCCAATATAACTGAAGAAGATAACAACACATCTCATAATTAAGTTGCTTAATATTCAACTTGACTGAGTTCGAATTTTAATAAATTCTACAGAAAAAAATCAGTAACTTGAGTAATAAATATTGAGAAAAAGTTGCCTAGGCAGTGACTAAATGATAAATTATTTTAATTATGATAAAAATAATATTTTAAATTGTGAAAATGTTAATATTATCAAGATAATTGAGGAAGTAAATACTCCTCTGTATATATATTCTTCAAAAGCAATTCTTGATAATTTCGAACTATATAAAAAAGCTTTCTCTGGTTTTGATCCTCTTATATGTTTCGCAGTTAAAGCTAATGCCAATCTGAACATATTATCATTACTTAAAGACTCAGGAGCAGGAGCAGATATTGTTTCCAGCGGTGAATTATTCCGTGCACTGGAAGCAGGAATACATCCTAAAAAAATTGTTTATGCTGGTGTTGGAAAAACTGATGCAGAAATAGAATCTGCACTCAGAGCTAATATTCTAATGTTTAATACTGAGTCTTATGAAGAAATTGTCCGTATCAATGCACTTTCTTTAAAACTTCATAAGAAAGCATGCATAGCTATAAGAGTAAATCCTGATATCAATCCAAAAACTCATCCATATATTTCAACAGGGCTTAAAAAGAATAAGTTTGGAATTAATATTAATAATGTAAAAGAATTAATAAATAGTATTTCCGGATTTAAAAATATCGTACTTATGGGAATACATATGCATATTGGATCCCAGCTTATTGATTTATCTCCTCTTTATGATAGTCTTCAAAAAATCAAATTACTTATCAATGAGCTTAAAGAAAATAATATTAGTATAAAATATTTAAATCTTGGCGGTGGGCTTGGAATAAAATATAGCAATGAGAAAGAACCCACACCTGATAATTATATTAAATTAATTAAACCAATATTGGAATCTATTAATTGCAAGATTATTATGGAACCAGGCCGTTCAATAATAGGGAATGCCGGGATTCTTGTAACCAGAGTTATTAATAACAAAAAAACAGAAAATAAAAATTTCGTTATTGTGGATGCAGGTATGAATGATCTTATTCGTCCAAGTTTATATGATGCTTATCATGAGATAATTCCAGTAAAAAAATCATATTATAAAAATAAGGATAAGTTTGATATTGTTGGCCCTATCTGTGAAACAGGAGATTTTTTTGCCCATGATAGAATTTTGCCGCAAGTTGCAGTTGGAGAATATCTTGCTGTTTTATCTGCAGGTGCTTATGGTTTCAGCATGTCCTCAAATTATAACTCAAGATTAAGAGCGGCTGAAATATTAGTAAAAGAAAATTCTTTCAAAATAATCCGCAGAAGAGAAACATTCGCAGAATTAATACAGAATGAACATATTAATACTATCCCTTTTACTAAATTGAACGGCAATGGTAATGATTTTATTTTAATAGATAATCGGCATAAAATATTAAAGAAAAATCTATCAGAATTTTCGAAAAAGATTTGTACGCCTAAATATTCCATCGGTGCAGATGGTGTGATTTTTATCGAAAATTCGAAATACGCTGACTTTTTAATACGCATTTTTAATATGGATGGGACCGAAGCAGAAATGTGCGGAAATGGGGCAAGATGTGCTGCCAAATTTGCGTTCGATAAGAAAATTGTAATTACTCCTATTATGAATTTAGAAACTAAAAGCGGTATGATAATAGCTGATATAAATCTTGATAA
>JACRDZ010000091.1 GCA_016212735.1 Candidatus Firestoneibacteriota bacterium
TATTTTAGGTTTGTCTGAAATTAATGCTGAATTTAATGTGTTAAGTATTGATCCGAAAGATCGTGCAGTTGATGTTTTTTGGGCGCTTCCTGTACTTAATCCCGATGGTTCAAAATGTAAAGATATAGCAGGTGTTTATTTATTGAGAAGTGTTAATAAAGAAGGACCATATACATTAGTTACACCGGAAGTTATTCCACCTCAAAGATCACGATGGCATGATGATCAAAAAGTTAATGGTGTAACTTATTATTATAAAGTTAGACCAGTGGATGATGTTGGAAATATAGGGGATTTTTCTCCTTATCAAGAAGCAACACCATATGGAGATAATCAACCGCCAACTCCACCGGTATTGTTTGTTAAACAGGGAACTCCTCCGAATGTTGAGCTTACATGGACTCCGTCTATTGATGATTCAGGCATTGATCATTATAATATTTATGCAGCTCTAACGGAAATAAAAGAAGAATATATTTCCAATGAACGTAAAGGTATGCCTTCTTTAATTCCTTCAATCGCTGAAGTAGATGGAAATACTTTGGAGTATATTTTTAAAAAGGGCAAACCAGGAACTTTATATTTTTTTGTTGTTACAGGTGTTGATACATCAGGAAATGAATCAAAACCATCGAACTGTGAATCTTTAATAATACCAGGTAAAGATATTACTCCTCCGATTATTGAATCTGTAAGTGAAGATACATATCATAAACCTCAGAAAGCAGGCAAGGAAATTACAGTATTGCTGGTTGGTGAAGCAAAATTGTCAGCTACTTACACACTCGGAACATTTGCTGTAAATCAACCTATGAAAGAAACTGCTAAGCCAGGTACATATTTTGCTATTTATAAAGTAAAACCCGGAGATAATGGTTTAAGTATTCCAATTAGCGTTAAGTTACAGGATGCTGCCGGGAATAAATCTGAAAAGAAATATTCTGTTGGTGCGATTACGGGTGTTGATATTGATACAATACCTCCTGCTTCTATAGATGAAGTAACGTATACAGTGGATTTTGAAACAACAAGCCTTTATATAAATCCAAGAGTTGTATTTTCATGGAATAAACCAATTGAAGTTGAAACATATAGAGTATATCGTCATACTGAAGCGATTACAGAAAAAAATTTAAAACAAGCTGCTCTTATTGCTAAAAAATTATCTAAAGATATTTTGAAATATAAGGATGTTACTGCAACTCCCGGTAAAACATATTATTATTCCGTTGCCAATCTGGATCTGGCAGAGAACGAAGGGCTTTCTCCATCTGTAAAAGTGCAAATTAATGCAGATGTAAATCCGCCTAAAATTGATAAAATCAGTGAAGATACATTAGGTGTTCCACAAAAAGCAGGGAATACTATTCAAGTTACTTTGCATGGAGAACCGGGCTGTACGGGTTTTTTTGATATTGGTACAAAGGTAATTAATGTACCAATGCAGGAAATTATGATTGAAACAATACATACAGGAACTTATTCTGGAAAATATGTTGTAAAAGAAGATGATGATATTTATAATGTTCCGGTAATGGGTAAATTAAGAGATGCATTTAATAATGAAGCTACAAAACAGACAGAAACCAATATTATTATAAAAACACGATCTACGGATACTACTCCTCCTGAAATAACAAGTTTTGTGCATAATCAAAAAAATAAAATTTTAATTGAAAAAGATGTTTTAAAAGTAACTCTTGTAGGTGAGCAAGATGGGATTGCTTTTTTTGATATTGGAAATATGGTAAAAGGGATAAAGCTTTATCAAACAGCAGTAAAAGGTACTTATGAAGGACAATATATAGTTAAAAACGGTGATAATATTGGCAATGCTGAAATCAGAGGTTATCTGGCTGATGACAGTGGTAATGTTACGACAAAAGTAAGTGAAGATACATTAACAATAGATACTTCTATAAAAATTGTTTTAGCTAAAGAAAATGCTATTGAATATTTAGTTGCAGATAGTACGAGCAGCGTTTCCATAATTGCCACCGTAACGGATTCACTTAATAATCCTGTTGAAGGACGTAAAATAGATTTTAGTTTAATGAGTAATTACGGTAAAGTTGAAACTATTAAAAGTATAACTGATGCTCATGGTAAAGCTTATGGAAAGTATACGGTTGGTCCTGTGGTTCAAACTGCTTATATCTGTGCAGAAGATATGGAATCCGGAGTTGCGGGAATAACATCTGTTAGAACATCAAAAATAACGGAAACAGAGATATCTCTAATTACTCCATATCAGCGTAAATTTAGAACATTTAATGGACAATATTATATTGATCTGGATGCTCATCCGCAGCGTATAACCGCAGATGGAAGCAGTGTGTCTATCATTACAGCTACAGTTAGAAAAGCCGGAGCAACAGGTGTACCGGGACCTAAAAAATATGAAGAAACAGATACTAATAAAAATATCGATGAAAAAATTCCCGGAGAAAAAGTTAAATTTACAATTACCAGTTATCCTGAAGGCTCACCAGGTGTCCTTAAAATTCATCCGAAATATCTGAATGTTGAAGAAGGCGGTGCGCTTACAGATGAAAACGGAGAAGCTAAAGCAATTTATACAGCAGGAACTAAAATTGGAATGGTAATAATTCATGCATTAGCTCCATTATCTGTTGATAAGGGTGAGCCAATTGCTGAAATGGTTGGAATTTTTCTTATAGCTGGTGAAGTAAGATATCTGACAATTGTGGCAAGACCTGCTGTTCTTAATGCGAATGGTGTAGATAGATCTAATATTACAGTTACTGCAGAAGATAGTTTCCGTAATCCATGCAGGGATGTAAATGTTAATGTTGAGCTTTTAGCTACGGATCAATCATTGGGAAGTATTGTTGGTGTTGGTTCTAATAATGCTAAAAATATGCCAACTAATGAAAAAGGTGAAGCATATGCTCAATATACGGCAGGAACTCAAGCTGGGAATGTAATTATCAGAGCGACTGTTTATTCAAATACGCCTATTGATGACGGAGTTGTTCAATATGATGCCGGAAATTATTCAAAAGCAATAGAAGTTTTCAAAAAAGCTATAGCTGATTATCCTCAAGATAATTGGACTGACGATGTGTATTATATGTTAGGTTATAGTCAGGAGCTTATGAAAGATTATACGGAATCAATTTTTAGCTATAATGAAGTAGTCCGATATTATTTTGGCGGACCATGGGCTGATAATGCGCTATATAGGGTAGGGCAGTCATATGAAAAAATGGGTCAGTATGCAAGAGCAATTGATGCATATCAAGAACTCATGACAAATGCATATTTATTAGAAAATATCGAAGTATACAAAAATAATTTAATTGATAATGCATTATTTAGAATGGGTATCATGTATGAAAGATTAGAACATTATGAATTAGCTAAAGAAAAATATCAAGAATTAATAGATCGATTTAAAGATTCAGATGAGACTTCATTAGTCGATGATGCGCAAATAGCTTTAGATCAATTAAGAGCCAGAGGTTATTAAAATTTACAAAAGATTGCTTCAAAAATTAAATTTTCTCGCAATGATATTAAGCATAATATGTCATTGCGAGATTTTTTTTGATATTGTAGAGGTAGGTCTTGCACCTACCCGTCTCTATTGTGCGCTATTTAAGAATTGACAATTATTTTAATTGTCAATTGATTTTCATTGATTACAAAAACACTTGACAATTTTTATTTATACGTATATATTTTATTTGTAATACGTATTATAATGGCGGAATTAAAAATGGCGAAAACAAAATTAACCCTTTATATTGATAAAGAAATAGGTGTAATGGCAAAAAAATCTGCTAGATTATCAGGGAAATCTATTTCCACTTTAGTAAAAGAATATTTTGTTATTAAGAATAAACAGACAAATAAAATCGAAATTCCGGAATCAATATATAGATGGATTGGAATAATGGATAATATTAAAACTTATAAAGAATTAAGAGATAATTATATAGATGAAAGATTAGAAAAATATGAAGATATTAATTGATACCAATATCTTGCTTGATGTTTTGATGAAAAGAGAACCGCATTATTTGAGTGCGGCAAAGGTATGGACATTAGTAAAAGAAGGTTTGATAAAGGGCTATATTTCTGCAATATCAGTAAATAATTTATATTATATTATTAAAAAAATAAACGGGCAGGCAATAGCTGAAGAATTCATTGATGAAATTTTGAATGATTTTGAAGTCGTGCCATTATCTAAAGATATTTTAAAACAATCTAGAACTATAAAAAAATTAGATTATGAAGATTTGATTCAATATTTTTCAGCTATTCATTCCGGATGTGATTTAATAATTACGAGAAATAAAAAAGATTTTCCGTTAATTGGGATTAAAATAGTTTCATCGGATGATTTTTTAAAGGTTATAAAATTAGATTAGAAAGATTGCTTCGTCGTTACACTCCTCTATGTTTTATCGGGGATCTAATTAATACCAAATGAGAATAAAAAAAACACATGTTTGAAAATAATAAAGTTTATCCTCTCTGGAAATTTTTTACAAAAATAAAACTTGCTCTATTTTTAATTATTATTTTAATAATAATTACCGGTATTAATACTTTTGTTAGCCCTCAAAATACAGAAGAATCTCTGGGATTGGAGCTGTATCATTCATGGTGGTATATTTTTCTTTTAATTGTTCTTTTTATTAATATTTTTATTTGCAGCATAGATCGTCTTCCATTTACAATAAAATTAACATCCAGAGGGAGATATCATTCTAATCGAAGCGAAGAATCTAATCCCAATATTCCAACTTTTACCAGGGAAACAATTGCTGCTTATCCAATAACTCATACAATTAAAGATACTTCAAGTGAAAAATTTAATAAAATACTTGATTCCCTGAATGGAAAGCATTATTATATTAATCATACAGATAATTGTATTTTTGCGGAAAAAGGGAAAATAAGATATTGGGGCTCATATTTAATTCATTTTGGCATTCTTCTTTTTATCACAGGTTATATAATAGGTAAAACTTTTGGAGCTTTAGGAACAGCACGGTTATATAATAACAGTAATATAGATTCATATTATAATTGGTATAATAATAAATTTGAATCTTTTAAATATGAGATACAACTTGAAAATTTAACTATTGAATATTATCCACCCAAAGTAAATATTGAAATTATTATGCCTTATACTAATGAAAAATATTTAATTCAAGAAAAAGAAAAAATTGAAATTAAGAATACTCCATATATCCTTGAATTTTATCGTTTTGTACCTGATGCAATGTTTAAAGACGGATTAGTATATGAAATTTCAAAAGTTGTTGGTAATATATGTTTTGTATTTAGAATATACGAAAACAATAGGTTGTTGTCAACTTATTTCTTATTTTCAGACACTTATTATGTAAATGCAGTTGAAAATGTTGAAATGCAAATGCGGATTGATAGTTTTAAAATATTAGAAAATGAAGTGAAAGGTGATTTGGTTTTTATAGACAAACAAAAAAAAGAAATTATTGAAAAATGTAATATTAGAATAAATGATCCTGTAAAGTTTAATGATACTTTTTTTTATCTTACTCAATATGGGCAGGATGAATTTAAAAATCTTAATATTGGATTACAGATTTCAAAAGATCCGGGTTTGGTAATGGTTTGGATTAGTTTTATTTTTTTAGTTTCCGGTGTTGCTTTTTCATTTTTTATTTATCATAAGAAAATAATTGTTTTAAAAGATAATAAAGATATAATAATCGGAGGAACATGCAATAAAAATCAATATATTATTGAAAGAGAAATAGAAAAAATAATTTAAAGATCGGAAATTTATAAAACAGATTCTTCAGTCGTTTCACTCCTTCAGAATGACATACACCGTAAGGTGTCATTCTGAGCGAAGCGAAGAATCTAATTTAAAATAAGGAGGACTGGTCTAATGAAAAAAGTATTATTATTTTTAATATTTACAGTTTTATCATTATGCTTTAATTCTTGTGCTACAAAAACTGATATTGTAAAAGAACCGCGTCCTGCAATAATTGGAACTATTTATGATGAAAATGGAGTTCCTCTTGAGGGAGCTGCTGTCTCTGTATACTTATCGAATGCAAATTTATTTCATGGTCCGGATAATTATAGATCTAATTACACGGATAAAACAGGTGCTTTTAGTATTGATATTCCGGAAGGGAGTTATTATTTAGTTGCTCGCAAGAGAATGCGTAAGGAACTTGTTGGTCCTCTTACATCAGGGGATTATAATGGTGAATATCCTAATAATCCGGTTAAAGTAATAAGCGGGAATACCGTTGAAATACAAATTGTCTCCCAAAAATTAGAAGGTCTTATGCTTTTTAGTCCTATGACAGCTGCTAAAAATTTAATACAAATAAAAGGTATGGTTAAAGATGAGAAAGGTAAATTATTGTCAGGGATGTATGTAATCGGTTACATTGAAGCAACAATGGGCGGCAAGCCTGATTTTATTTCACAACCTACCAATATAAAAGGAGAATTTATTCTTTCTGTAAATAAACCGGGAAAATATTATTTAGGTGCAAAACAAGTTTTTAAAAAGCCACCGGTAAAAGGTGAGCTTGTAGGTTTTTTTGATGGAACAAAAGATCATAGTATTGAATTTAAAGATGAAAAGGGATTAGAAAATATAGAAATTGTTGTACACCCTTATGCTGGAGAAAAAAAGTAAAAAGTGAATATAATTGCTCCAATCAATAATTATGATGAAATCGAAATCTTGCATCAAGCAGGAGTGAATGAATTTTATGGGGGATATACTCCATTATTTTGGAGAAAAAAATATTCCCCTTGGATTTCTGTTAATGGGAGAACATTTGCTGAATCTAACATCGATTCCTTGCGAAATTTGCACAAAATTATTGAATGGTGTAATGATCAAAATATAACATTTAATTTAACAGTCAATGCTCCTCTTTATTCCGAAGCACAATATCCGTTAATATTGAAATTAATAGATGAATATATAAATTTAGGCGGAAAAGATCTGATTGTAGTTGATCTAGGATTGATATTGTTATTAAAAGAGAAGAAGTATCCTGTATGTTTGCATCTTGGAACAGGGAGCTCTGTACTTAATCATTTATCCGTTGGTTTTTATGAAAATATTGGAATAAAGAGAATAATTTTAGATAGGCAATTATCAATTAATGAAATTAAAAAAATTTTAAAAAATTATCCTGAAATAAAATTTGATGTGTTTATGTTAGTTGGTCAATGTCCTAATATAGAAGGCTTGTGTACATTTCTGCATGATTCGCCTGATAGAAACTGGCATTGTATTGAGAAATTTAAAATTGAACCTATTGAAATCAGGGAAAAAAACGAATGCTATAATATCTGGTCTAATGTAAAAAGAACAGATGCTTGCGGTTTATGTCAGGTAAAAAAGTTATTGGAATTAAAAATTAACGGTTTTAAAATTGTTGGCAGAGGAGCAAGTCTGGATCGACGATTAAAAGCTGTTAGAGGTTTAAAAAGAATGATTGATATTTGCTCGGAACCAAATATCAAAGAAAGTAAAATTAAAATTCAAGCGCAACAAATATATCATGAGATTTTTGAACATTCTTGCTCTGAAATGATTTGTTATTTTTCTTGAATAGTGGTATTGACACATGAAGATGCTCAGAATGACATGTGAAGATGCAATGACACAATGAAGATGCTTAGAAGACATACAAAGGGAAAGCAGATTCTTCGCTTCGCTCAGAATGACATATGAAGATGCTCAAATGACATATGTAGATGCTCAAATGACATGTAAAGATGCTCAAATGACATATGTAGATGCTCTCCTCAAATGATAAACAAAGGAAAAGTGTCATTCTGAGTGAAACGAAGAATCTGCTTTTGAAGTAGGTACTTATGAAGCAATACTATGTTTATATTATAGCAAGTAAATCAAGAACTATTTATATTGGTGTAACTGATAATTTAGAACGCCGTGTTTACGAACATAAACATAAAATTATACCAG
The DNA here is from genome assembly GCA_016212735.1 of Candidatus Firestoneibacteriota bacterium. The sequence goes on from JACRDZ010000091.1 coordinate 7,997, forward strand.
GATTTACATCAAAATATAACATTAATCGACTTGTATATTATGAACAAACTAATGATATACTTGTAGCAATAAAGCGTGAAAAAGAGCTTAAAGGTTGGATAAGAATAAGAAAAATTGCACTTATTGAATCAATAAATCCGATATGGCAGGATTTAAGTGAAGAGTGGTATTAAAAGCAGATTCTTCGCTTCGCTCAGAATGACACATGA